>NZ_JAFMPL010000131.1:0-19259 GCF_019038455.1 Nocardia noduli | reverse complement strand
ACCTCCCCGCCCTCCACCTGATGCTCGACCGCGCCAAACACGCCTACTGGCTCAACCCCGAGCCCGCCCGTTCCTGGTCCACCGGAGATTCCGCCGCCGGCGTGTACGCCGAGCACGTCACGATGCACGAATGCCGCAACGTCGAACAACTCGCCCGGGTGATCACCCGGCTACTTCCGGTGTGAGATTCGTACTTCGAGAGGCGCTTGCGCAACGATCGCCGTGACAACGGGCGGCAGGCTCCATTCCTCCACTAAAGTCTCCTCCGACTGGTGGCTCGGACGATTCTGGGGTGGCGATGACGGCGGAGTGGGAATTCGATGTTCCGACGACGGGTAGCAAGTACCTACCGCCCGATGCCAGGTACATGGACGCTCTCACCAGCCAGGGGTACGACTTCGAGGCCGCTGTCGCAGACCTGATCGATAATTCGATCGATGCGGGCGCCAACGATGTGGTGGTCCATTTTCTGCGCGACGGCGACGCGCTCGTCAGTTTGCTGGTGATCGATGACGGTCGGGGAATGACCGACGACGAACTCGATGTGGCGATGACGGTCGGCGGTCGACGCGGGTACGCGGCGAACGCCCTCGGCATGTTCGGAACAGGACTCAAATCGGCGTCGCTGAGCCAAGCCTCCGCGGTGACGGTCACGAGTCGGACCCGGAAGACCCGCCCCGCAGGTCGGCGGTGGGTGATGGAACGCGCTCGCACGGGGTTCCAATGCGACATCGTCGAATCGCGTTACGCCCAGGCATTGATCGACCGGTACAACGGTCAACCGATCACCTGGCAGGGCACGGTGATCCGCTGGGACGGCGTCAAGAACTTTCCACGACACGGCGGCAGCGGCCAGACCGACCGCTATCTCCAACGAACGATCAACAAGCTGGGTTTGCATCTCGGGCTGCAACTGCACCGCTTCCTGCTGCGCGAGGACTTCAACATCACGATCGCGGTCGAAGACATTCGTACCGGCGACATCTATATGAATTTCGGTGTGGTGCCGCTGAATCCGTTCGGCTACCCGGTCACCGGACATCCCGACTATCCGCGTGTGTTCGTCGCAGACGTGCCTTCGATCGGTGCGGTTCGGCTGGCGGCCCATGTCTGGCCCCCGAAGTCGTCCCTGGACGAGTACAAGTCGGTCGGCGCTGTCCTCGACCGACAGGGCTTCTACTTCTATCGCAACGATCGAATCGTTCAATCCGGCGGGTGGAACAACTTCCGTCAGCCCGAACAGCATCTCTCGCTCGCCCGAGTCGATATCGATCTCCCACCGGACACCGATGAGGTGTTTCGGCTCAGTGTGAAGAAGGAAGGTGTCGAGGCGACACCGGAATTCGTCACCGCGCTCGAGAACGCGGCGGACCACACGGGTCGTCTGTTCACCGACTATCTCGCGGACGCACAGCAGACCTATCGTGAGGCGCGCAAGCGCGCGGGTCTGACCCGCAAGGCGGTGATCCCGCCCGGTAGAGGTTTCGCACCCGCGATCACGGAGGCGGTCGAAGACGAACTGCCGATACTGCCGGGCGAAGTTCCCATCGCCGTGCAGTGGAGCAAACTCGCGGACGATGTCTTCTTCGACATCGACCGGGACAATCGGACGATCGCCCTGAATCGAAAGTTCCGGACCGCGATACTGGGCGGCCGGCGAGGCAGTCTGAACGACGCGCCGGTGATGAAGTCGATGTTGTACCTGTTGGTCCACCAACTGTTCGAGTCGGAATTCAGCGGCCCGCGCGCCAGAGACAACATCCAATTGTGGCAATCCATCCTCCTTGCCGCGGCGAGGGCCGAGATCCGCGAGATCGACAACGACGAGACAGGAGAGCTCGCGTGATCGAACTCGATGGGCCGCGACTGGAGCTGCACAGCGCTGTTCTCGCCGATATGGCAGGGAGTCGACCGAAGCGCCTGGTCAGAGCCATGGAATACCAGGCCGAGGATATTTCGGTCGACGCGCAGTCCTGTGCGAACGAGTCGGATTTTCGTCACGCACTCCTGTTGTCGGCCTCCGAAGATCGGCTCATCGACATGTGGCGCAAACAGTTGACCCGGTGGGATTTCGCCGAGAAGGCCGCTTGGTCGACGACATCACCGCGAACCGATGAGCGTCGCGCCGAGATCTATCGGATACTCGGCCTGGAGGACGGCACCGCGAAACTACTCGAGGCAGTCGTACCGATAGCCAAAGTCGCGCCGGCCGTGGTGATCAGCGAGAAATTCGTACCGTGGTACACCCCTGCGTCACAGCAGGGAAGACCGTGGTATTGGCCCTCCTACCGCAGATTGCTGGAACAGAAGAAGTGGCCGGAGGAGGCGATCGCCGGTCTCGACGCCGCGACGGACAGCGTGGTCGAGCGACTGGCGGATCCCACGCGTTCCGACTCGTATCAGTCGAAGGGCCTCGTGGTCGGGTACGTTCAGTCCGGAAAGACCGCGAATTTCACCGGTGTGATCGCCAAGGCAGTCGACGCGGGCTACCGTCTGGTCATCGTGCTCGGGGGCACGCTGAATCTACTGCGTGCGCAGACCCAGCGGCGTCTGGATATGGAACTCGTCGGCCGCGAGAACATCTTGCGGGGCGCGGGGGAATTCGAGTCCGACTACGCGGACGACCCGGCGTGGAGTCAAGGGAAGTTCATCGAATTCGGTGCTCTTCCGTCAACCTTGTCCGCGTTCGACATCGTGCGAATGACGACTCGTTACGACGACTACAAGAGCTTGTTACAGGGCATTGTCGCGTTGGAATTCGAGAAGCGTGAGCCCGCTCTGCCGCTCTACGATCCGCGCAACCTGCACCGCGCCTCGGCTCGGCTGATGGTGGTCAAGAAGAACAAGGCCGTCCTGACCAAGCTCGTCAAGGACCTCCGGAAGATCAAGACACCGTTGGCCGAGATCCCGGTACTCATCATCGATGACGAGTCCGACGAAGCATCGGTGAATACCTCGCGTTCCAAGTCACGACCGGACGCGGACCGGACGGCGATCAATCAGAAGATCGCCGATCTCTTGACCATGCTGCCTCGGGCGCAGTACGTCGGATACACCGCGACGCCGTACGCGAATGTCTTCATCGATCCGAGCGACACCGCCGATATCTTTCCGAAGGACTTCATCGTCTCGCTGCCGCGCCCCGAGGGCTACATGGGGGCCAGCGACTTCCACGATCTCTACACCGAGATCACCGACAAGGAAAAGAACTACGCCAACTCGAACGAGAAGGCCCACGTCCGGGACGTGACCGTCGAGGACGAAGACGACACCGAAGCTCTACTGCAAGCAATCGATATGTTCGTCCTGACCGCAGCCGTCAAGCTGTTTCGTGAGGACAGGGGCGGGCTCGGCGACGGCTACTTCGACCATCACACGATGCTCATCCACGAGTCCAGTTGGGTGGAAGATCATCGCGATCTTCGCGGTCGCGTCACGAAGTTGTGGTTCAACGCGGGGTATGCGGGCTCCAGCGGTCACGCCCGGCTCCGCTCGTTGTTCGACGACGATATCGCTCGGGTGTCCGGAACACGTGCGCCGAAACATCTGCTGCCTGCCTCATATGAGGAGGTCATGCCTTATGTCGGCCCGGCGGTCTTTCGGATCGGCGGTGACCAGAAGCCGATCATCGTCGTCAACGGGGACAAGGAGTTGGAGACCGGGGAGGCCGATTTCGACCGGCGATCCATCTGGAAGATTCTGATCGGCGGACAGAAGCTCTCCCGCGGTTTCACCGTCGAAGGGCTCACCATCTCGTACTTCCGCAGGCGTGCCTCGAATATGTCGGCACTGATGCAGATGGGACGCTGGTTCGGGTTCCGGCCGGAGTATCGAGATCTCGTTCGGCTCTATATCGGTCGCAGCGAGGTCGGTGCCGCCAAGCAGGATATCGACCTCTACTATGCGTTCGAAGCGATCTGTCGCGACGAGGAGGATTTCCGCCAAGAGTTGACGCAGTTCGCGGTGCTCGTGGACGGCGAGCCTCAGATCACTCCCGCGCAGGTGCCGCCGCTTGTCTCTCAGCATCTACCACTGTTGAAGCCGACCAGCCCGAACAAGATGTACAACGCTCGGCTCGTCGAGATCGATTCGGCCTGCCAATGGGTCGAACCGACTGCCTATCCCTCGGTCGTGCCGGACCTGCGGCACAACACCAAGTTGTGGCTGAACGTCCTGGATTCGACATCACCGGACGCCGTCGACGTCACGTTCGTATCGGATAAGAGTGCTGAACGCAGCTTCTCTGCCTTTCACGGCAGTCTGGACGGTCTCGAATTCCTCGAGCTCGTCCGGTCGTTGAAATGGCTGGCGCCCGGTCAGTTCCAGCCGTATCTGGAATACCTTCGGCAGGTCACCGACGCCGCGTCGGTCGATCGATGGACAGTGCTCGCGCCACAGCATCGTGGTACCGGTCAGACCCTCCGATCGGATGGAGGTCGTCGATACTCGTGGTTCGCGCGCACCCGGCGTCGCAGTCCGTTGTTCGGTGCCATCGCAGATCCGAAGCACCGCTTGGCCGCGTTGCAGATCGTGCACTCACTGTCCGACTCGGGCGGCAAACACAGTGATCGATCCGTCGATCCCCAGACCGGAGTGGTTCTGATCTATCCGATGATCGAACCCGGCCATCGGGTCGAGGCGGAATCCGGCGTAGTCGATCCGGGCCGTGTGGTCATGGGTTTCGCGTTCGTGGCCCCGACCGCGGCGCACTCGCCGAGTGGGAGAAAGGTCAGGTTCACCACTATCGATTCCTCCAAGGACGCTGCCATCATCGACACCGCGCCGGTCGACGCGTAGCGCCGAATCTGCCCGGTGCGGGCGAATCGAGCCCGCGACGAAGGTTATGATTCTCGATCATGTCGTCGGATGCGGGGGCGGCGCCATCAGCCCAGATGATCGATCTGTTCGCGGGTCCCGGTGGATTGGACGTCGCCGCACAGTGGCTGGGTATCTCCGTGACCGGCGTCGAATGGGACGAAGACGCCCTCGCGACGCGGCTCGCCGCCGGGCTGGATACCGAGCCCGGAGATGTCCGCGATCGCGGGCCGGAGTTGTTCCCGGACGCGACCATTCTCGCGGGCGGGCCACCGTGTCAAACGTTCTCGGTAGCGGGATCCGGTGTCGGTCGGGAGGCGTTGGACGAAGTACTGAACTTCGTCGACCGAATGGGTGACGGTGACCGTACCGTCCGTGTGGAACTCAAGAAGCTCAGGGATGAGCGCACCGGTCTGGTTCTGGAACCTCTGCGCTGGGCGCTCGACGCCATCGATCTCCACCGACAGCCGTACGAAGTCATTGTGCTGGAGCAGGTTCCGGCTGTGCTGCCGGTATGGAAGCGAATGGGCGAGGTGTTGCGATCCCGGGGGTACAAGTTCACCACCGACATCCTCCGCACCGAGCAGTTCGGAATCCCGCAGACTCGTCGTCGCGCGATCCTGGTCGCCCATCTCCATCGTCAACCATCGCTGCCGGTGGCGACGCACCGACGGTTCAGGCGCGACGGCTCGATCCACCCGGACGACGCGCACCTCCCCGCCTGGATTCCTATGGGTCCGGTCCTGGCGGGACACGACAAGTTCGTTGTCGTCTCGAACTACGGCACCGGCGGTGATCCGAAGGCACGTGGCAGGCGTCGGTACGACGAGCCCGCCTATACCGTGACCGGGAAGGTCTCGCGAAACAAAATGGAGACCCTCCGGGGACGGTATATCCGTAACCTGGACCACCGCGACGCAGGGCACCTCCAGACATTTCCGCGTGACTATCCGTGGACAGGCCGAGACCTCGCTCAACAGATCGGCAATGCGATCCCGCCGAGATTGGCTGTTCATGTTCTGAGCCGAGCGGTATTCGACCGTGCTCCCCACGAGAACGCGTTGAATACCGTGGTTGCGGGGCGGTGGGGAGAATTTCGGACCGGATATCGGGGTGCGCTTCTGGGGGCGGGCACCATTCCCGATGAATCCACCGAGCCACTCGATCAGCATGCTCGAACGCTCCCGACACTTTGGTGAGTATCCGGTGAATTTTCGCCTCGTCAGGCGCTGACAGGATCCACGTCGCGGGGCCTCGAGCTGCGGACTATGCCTCAGCGGTGCTGGCCGACAGCCTTTCGACCCCGTATCTCCGCGACGGCGACCGGCCGCCGCTCCGCCCGCGACAACTCGCACGCCTCGGCGACATAGAACGCTTCGAGTGCTTCCGAAGGTGCGCAAGGGTTTTCGTGCCCCTCGGTCGCGACCCCGATGAACGCCGTCAACTCCTCCATGTACGCCCGCCGGAAGCGATCCATGAAGCTGGGATACGCGGGTGGCGCGAAGGTGGGGTGGCCGGGTTCCACCGACCGCAGCGGTGCGCGATTGTCCAGCCCGACGACGGCGTTCGCTCGTGAACCGAGCACTTCCAATCGCACGTCGTACCCGGCGCCGTTGTAGCGCGACAGTGACACGGTGGCGAGCGTGTCGTCATCGAGGGTCAGGATGACGGCGGCCGTATCGACGTCACCCGCTTCGGTGAACAACGGATCTCCGCGATTCGCTCCCCGCGCGTACACTTCGACCACTTCCCGCCCGGTCACCCACCGGACCATGTCGAAGTCGTGTATGCCGCAGTCGCGGAAGATCCCGCCGGAGTGGGGGATGTACGCGGCGGGCGGTGGTGCCGGATCGAGGGTGGTGGCGCGCAGGGTGTGGAGTCGGCCGAGTTCGCCGGACCTGACGGCGGCGCGGGCGGCGGTGTAGCCGGGGTCGAAGCGGCGTTGGAAGCCGATTTGTACGGGGACGCCGGTGTTTTCGAGGTGGCGTAGGACTTCCAGGGTTCCGGGGAGGTCGGCGGCGATCGGCTTTTCGCAGAAGACGGGGATGCCGAGGTCGACGGCGCGGATGATGAGGTCGGGGTGGGAGTCGGTGGCGGTGGCGATGACCAGGCCCGCGAGGTCGGCGGCGAGGAGGGTGTCGATGTCGGGAACGGCTTCGACGCCGAGTGCGTCGGCGGTGGCGTTGGCGCGGGCGCTGTCGATATCGGTGACCAGGACGCGGTCGACCTGTGGGAGCACCCTGAGGGTTTCGGCGTGGGCGGTGCCGATTCGGCCGGTGCCTGCCAGTCCGATGGTGACGGTGCCTCGGGATGTCATCGACTTTCCTCCTACTGATGCGGTGGTATGTCGTTGTCTGTCAAGGGGATCGGTGCGGTGGTCGCGCGGACGACCAGGGTCGGTTCGACGCGGTGGCGCACGGGGTCGGTGCGGCCCTCGCGCAGACGTTCGGCGAGTGCTTCGACGGCGAGCCTGCCCATCGTGACGCGTGGCTGGTCGACGGTGGTGAGGGAGAGGTGGCGCAGGGCGGCGAGTGAGGTGTTGTCGTAGCCGACGACGGAGACGTCCCGGGGGATCCGCAGTCCGGCTTCTTCGAGGGCGGACATCGCGCCGATCGCGTTGAAATCGTTGCCGCAGACCAGCGCGGTGGGGAAATTGCCGTGGGAGAACAGGTTCAGGAGTTTGCGGACGGCGGCCATGCCCGCGGAGTCGGTGTGTTCGCTCGGCAGCACCATCGGTTCGAGGCCGTGTCGTCGCATCGCGTCGCGATAGCCGCGGCGGCGGGCGGCGGAGGTGGAGGCGCCGCCGCCGTCGAGGTGCACGATGCGGCGGTGGCCGAGGCGGACCAGGTGGTCGACGGCGAGGGCCGATCCGGTTTCGCCGTCGTCGTTGACGGTGTCGATTTCGGGGGCGGTGGAACTGCGGGAGACCAGCACTACCGGACTCTGCTGTGCCGCTTCGCGAATGGCGGAGGCGGGGAGGACGGGGGAGAGCAGGACGATGCCGCCTGGGCGGAAGGCGAGCAGGCTTTCGAGCGCGGTGCGTTCTCGGGTGGGGCTGCGACGACCGGTGTTGAGGATGAGTTCGAGGCCTGCCTCCCGCGCCGCCGCGTCCATGCCCTCGACGACGTCGGCGAAGAAGGTGTTGCGCAGGTCGGAGACCATGACCCCGACGATATCGGAGGTTCCGCCCGCCAGGGAGCGGGCCATGAGGTGCGGTTGGTAGCCGAGATCCTTCGCGGCGGCCAGCACGGCCCGCCGACGATGCGCGCTGACCTTCGGCGAGTCCCGCATGACGAGGGATACCAGCGCCCGGGAGACACCGGCGCGGGCGGCGACGTCGTCCATGGTCGGACGTCCCATGTCGCCTCCGCCGGTGGTTCGGTTCGACCTGCCGTGACGGAGGTTACAAGGTCGGCGCTGCCCCGGCAATAGAGCGCTCCAATAGCGCAAGCTCTCGGTCGACCGATTGATGGGAGGAGTGAATGCGCAGGTAGATCGCTATAAATACATCGGCGGCGCGCCCCTTGACATGCTGTGGTGTGCGTTACATAGTTGGAGCGCTCCAACAGTCGGAGTCCACTCGCACGTCGAAGGCCGGAGAGTCCGATGACCGAATCTCTCTACCCGCTGCGTATCGCCGCCGCACCGATTTCCTGGGGTGTGTGCGAAGTCCCGGGATGGGGGCACCTGCTGGACGCGCGCACGGTGCTCGCCGAGATGGCCGCGCTCGGCATCACCGCCACCGAACTCGGCCCGCCCGGATATCTGCCCACGGAACCGGGAGTGTCGCGCGGACTGCTGGACGGATTCGGTATCGAGGCGGTCGGCGGGTTCCTCGCGACGGTGCTGCACCGCGAACCCGAACGCGCGCTCGAACTGGCCCGCGAAACCGTGGCGATGTTCGCCGGGTGCGGCGCCGAGGTCCTGGTCCTCGCGGCGGCTACCGGCCTCACCGGCTACGACACGCGTCCCCGGCTCACCGGCCCCGAATGGCGGACGCTGGTGACGACCGTCGCCGCCATCCGCGATATCGCCGCCGCCGACGGCGTGCGCACGGTGCTGCACCCGCATATCGGCACCCATGTGGAAACCGAATCCGAGGTCGAACGGTTCCTCGCCGATTCCGATCTCGATCTCTGCCTCGACACCGGGCACCTGCTCGTCGGCGGTACCGACCCGGTTCTGTTGGCGCGCAGGTACTCGGACCGGATCGGCCATATCCACCTCAAGGATGTCCGCCTGGCGGTCGTCGACGAAATCCGTTCGGGGCGGCTCGAATACAGTGACGCCGTCCGGCGCGGACTGTATGCGCCGCTCGGCACGGGGGATATCGATGTCGCGGCGCTGGTGCGGGTCATGCGGTCGGCCGGTTATCGCGGCTGGTACGTCATCGAACAGGACGTCGTCCTCGATACCGGTGCGTCAGCGGAAATACCCAGCGGGGATATGCGGGTCAGCCTCGACTATCTGTCCGCCGTGGGGTTCGTGGCGGATTCGGCGCCGGTCTAGCGGTGACCGATCTCGAAGTGCTGACCGTCGGCAGGGTGGGCGTCGACCTCTATCCGCAACAGAGCGGTGTCCCGCTCGCCGAGGTCGAGACATTCGCGAAATACCTCGGCGGCACCGCCACCAATGTCGCGGTCGCCGCCGCGCGTCTGGGCAGGCGTAGCGGGGTGCTGACCAAGGTCGGCCCGGACGGCTTCGGTGGTTACGTCCGCACCGCCCTCGAGCGGTTCGGCGTGACCGCGCGCTACGTCGGCACCGCCGCGGATCTGCTGACACCCGTGGTCTTCTGTGAACTCACCCCGCCCGCCGACCCGCCGCTGCTGTTCTATCGCGCGCCGATCGCACCGGATCTCACACTGACCCCGGACGAGGTGCCCTGGGATGTCGTGGACTCGGTGCCGCTGCTCTGGGTGACCGGCACCGGTGTGAGCGCCGAACCGGCTCGCGGCACCCAGCACGCGATCCTCGAACGCCGCGCCCGCCGCGCGCACACGGTGCTCGACCTGGATTACCGGCCGATGTTCTGGCCCGACGAGACGACGGCGACACGCGAGATAGGCAACATGATCGGTCACGTGACGGTCGTCGTCGGCAACCGCGCCGAGACACGGGTCGCGGTCGGTACCGCGGACCCGGATGAAGCCGCCGATCGCCTGCTGGCGCGCGGCGTGCGAATGGCCGTGGTCAAACTCGGCGCGGACGGGGTGCTGATCGCCACCGACCGCGAACGCTGGACGGTGCAGGCCTGTCCGGTGGAGGTGGTGTGCGGGCTCGGCGCCGGTGACGGATTCGGCGGCGCGCTCGTGCACGGACTGCTCTCGGACTGGGACCCGCACCGCATCGCCACCTACGCCAACGCCGCGGGCGCGCTGGTGGCGTCTCGCCTTGCCTGTGCCGACGCGATGCCCACCGTCGCGGAGATCGAGGAGTTGCTGTGCCGATGAGCCGGTCGCACCCGGTCGGGACTCGACGTCGTGCGGCGATGTCGCCGAGAACGACCATGCTGAGCGCGATCGGTCGATACCACCTGCCTGTTCTTCCCCCCGCGGGACACCCGCCCAGCCAGCGGAAGGGGCGATCGGCCGTGGACGCGCACCGAGAACGAGGTCCGATGAATCCCCTTGACGGGACATGGATTCGATGAGGCTGCACCGCCCTTCGGGCACGCTCGCAGACGGAAACGACCCGGTGTCGCTCACACCGGAGGACGCCGGGTGGTCCTACACCGGCCTCCGGGTAGTTCTGGTACCTGCCGGGTCGACGCGCATCCTGCACACCGGCGATTCCGAGGCCTTCGTCGTGCCACTGGCAGGATCGGGCACCGTCCACGTCGACGGCCTGACCTTCGAATTGCGCGGCCGCGATTCGGTGTTCACGCGGGTCACCGATTTCGCGTACATCCCGCGCGACGCGGAAGTCCGGCTGTCGAGCGCGCACGGTCTCGAAGCCGCGCTGCCCATGGCTCGGTGCGAACGCAGGCTGACGCCGAAATACGGTCCGGCCGAGGATGTTCCCGTCGAGGTGCGCGGAGCGGGGCGGGCGACGCGTCAGGTCACCAATTTCGGCGTCCCCGGGGTCTGGGACCACGCCGACAAACTCAACGCCTGCGAACTGATCACCCCGGACGGCAACTGGTCCTCCTACCCGCCGCACAAACACGACGAGGCGAGCGATTGCGAGGTCGTCAACGAGGAGATCTACTACTTCCGTATCGCCGGTCGCGACGGAATCACGCCGTCGCGTACGGGTTTCGGCCTGCACCGCACCTACACCGCCGACGGCGCGCTGGACGAGAACGTCGCGGTCCGCGACGGCGACGTCTTCCTGATCCCGCGTGGATACCACGGCCCCTGCGTCGCCTCGCCCGGTTATCCGATGTACTACCTCAACGTGCTCGCGGGCCCCGCCCCGCAGCGTTCGATGGCGTTCTGCGACGACCCCGCCCACACCTGGATCCGCGAGCGCTGGCGCGACGAGCCCGCCGATCCGCGCTGCCCGGTCACCGACCATCGGGGCAAGCGCCCGTGAGCGAGTTCACCGAAGGACGGCCCGCATGGAACTGACCACGGCTCGGGCACTGGTGGCATGGCTGATCGCCCAGCGTTCGGAAAGTATCGACGGACGCGAAGTCCCGCTGTTCCCGGCGGTTTTCGCGATATTCGGGCACGGCAACGTGCTCGGCCTCGGCACCGCGCTCCAGGAGCGCGCCGCCGAGATCCCGGTCTGGCGCGGTCAAACCGAGCAGGGCATGGCACTGGCCGCCGTCGGCTACGCGAAGGCCACCGACCGCAGGCAGGTGGGGGTGGTGACCTCCTCCATCGGTCCGGGGGCGTTGAATATGGTGACCGCCGCGGCCGTCGCCCACGCGAACCGTCTTCCGCTGCTACTGCTGCCCGGCGACACCTTCGTCGGCCGGGCCTCCGATCCGGTCCTGCAACAGGTCGAGCATTTCGGCGACGCGACGGCCACCGTGAACGACGCCTTCCGCCCGGTGAGCCGATATTTCGACCGGATCACCCGCCCCGAACAGTTGCTCGCGACGCTTCCCCAAGTGCTCCGCGTGCTCACCGACCCGTCGGAGACCGGCCCGGTTACATTGGCCCTGCCGCAGGATGTGCAGGTCGAGACGTTCGATTTCCCCGAGACGCTCTTCGAGCCGACCGTGCACCGAATTCCACGTCCCCGCGCCGATATTCGCGAACTCGATGAAGCGTCGGCGCTGCTGCGGACGTCACGGCGGCCGCTGCTGGTGCTGGGCGGGGGCGTGCGGTACGCGGGGGCGGCGACGGCCGCGATCGAACTCGCGCGACGGCACGGCATCCCGATCGCGGAGACCACAGCGGGACGCGCACTGGTCCCGCACGATCACCCGCTCTACGCCGGGCCGCTCGGTGTCACGGGTTCGGAATCGGCGAATACTCTCGCGGCCGAGGCGGACGTGGTGCTGGCCGTCGGCACCCGTCTCCAGGATTTCACCACCGCGTCATGGTCCGTCTTCGCCGAGGGCGTCCGGCTGATCACCGTCAACACCGCGCGTTTCGACGCGGTCAAACACGGTGCCGTCGCCGTGGTGGGTGACGCCGCCGCGACCCTGCCCGAGTTGTCGCCGCCGGGGTGGACGGCCGACCCGGACTGGACATCTCGCGCGGCGCGACTGCGCGCCGCCTGGGACGCGCGGATCGACGCGCTGCGCGCTCCGGCGACCGGGATGCCGACGTACGCCCAGGTGGTGGGGGTCGTCAACGAACTCAGCGAGTCCGGTGACTACGTCATGACCGCGGCGGGCGGCCTACCCGGCGAACTCGTCGGGGGCTGGCGGGCGACGGGTGGATCGCCCTCCATGGACGTCGAGTACGGCTTCTCGTGCATGGGTTACGAACTCGCCGGTGCGTGGGGTGCCGCGATGGCGCGTGCGGACGGTCTGGTGACGACCCTGCTCGGCGACGGCTCCTACCTGATGGCGAATTCCGAACTCTTCTCCGCCGCTTTCGCCGGCCATCCATTCGTGGCTGTGGTCTGCGACAACGACGGATACGCGGTGATCGCTCGGCTCCAGGAGGGCCAGGGCGGCACCGCGTTCAACAATTTCTTCGCCGACTGCCGTACCGAGCACACGGCCCCGCCGAGGGTCGATTTCGCCGCGCACGCGCGGGCGCTCGGCTGCACGGTTTTCGCCGTGTCCGCGCTCGACGAATTCCGGGACGCCTACGCGCGGGCCCGCGCCGCCGCCGTGTCCCGGCCCGCGGTCGTGGTGGTCCGCACCGATCCGCGCGTCTGGACCGAATCCGGGGCGTGGTGGGAAGTCGGTGTGCCACAACATCTTTCCGGGGGCACCGAATACCGGGCCGGGAAGCGGGATCAGCTGCGCTACCTGCGCGGTCGATGAATCCGACTCGTATTCGGTGACGGATACCCCTTTTGGGAGATCGCACGCATATTCGTGTCTCCGGCGAGGGATAGCTCACAGTGGGCGGCGCCGTAGGTGGAGGAATTCCGCGGATCGTGGCATCGTTGATGTATGAGACCAGGGCATTCCGTTTTGCCAGAATCTGGCTCGTCAACAGAAAGTATGAAATGGCTCAAGGCATTGTGAAGTGGTTCAACAGCGAGAAGGGCTTCGGCTTCATCGCGCAGGACGGCGGAGGCCCCGACGTCTTCGTGCATTACTCGGCTGTCAGCGGTTCGGGCTTCCGTTCCCTCGATGAGGGTCAGCGCGTGGAGTTCGAGATCGGCCAGGGCCAGAAGGGCCCGCAGGCCCAGGACGTGCGCGTTCTCTGATCGCAGCGGCCGCGCTCTCTGATCGCGACCAGGCTTCGACGGCCCCCGTACCCTTCGGTGCGGGGGCCGTCGCCATGTCCGCCCTTGTCGTCGGCGTATCGGGTCGCGAAGATCCACTCGTGCAACGCCTCGCCGCCTTCGCCCGGCGGATTGTCCCGTCCCTGGGTCGGTCCGGCGACACAGCCGTCCAGAGAGATGGAGATGTTGTGCGCGCGCAGCTTCGCCAGGGTCGGCCCCGTCCCTATGTGCTTGCATTATGCAATCGGTGGGGCCGAGGTCGGACCGGCCGGTTGTATATTGCAAGCAGTAGAACCGACGGAGGAGCATCATGCGCGACGAGGGACGCTCGGGTTGCCCGATCAACGCGACCATCGAGGTCATCGGCGATCGGTGGACCCTGCTGGTGCTGCGGGACGTGATGTTCGGTAACCGCAGGTACTTCCGGGAGATCCAATCGGGCTCCGAGGAAGGTATCGCCACCAATATCCTGGCCGACCGGCTCAAACGCCTCGTCGCCGCCGGGCTGCTCACTCGCGAGGACACCGTACGCGGACAGAAGGCCGAATACCGGCTCACCGAACCCGCCATCCAACTCGTCCCGGTCATGGCGCACCTCGGCGCGTGGGGGCTGCGGCATCGCCCGACCACCGAGCGGTTGCGGGTGCGCGCCGAACTGCTCGAGCGGGGCGGTCCCGAACTGTGGTCCGAGTTCATGGACGAACTGCGGGAAGCGCATCTGGGTATTCCGCGCCCCGATCCCGACCGGCCCACCGCCACCGACCGGCTGGCGCGGGCGTACGCGGCGGTCGCCGAGAGGTAGACGCGATCGCCCGCCGCGATCTGTGGCCGTGTGCCACAGGCGATCACGGCGCGCCGTGACGGAGCCCGGTTGGGGAACCGGGCGCGCCCGGCGTTCGCGCACGTGACACCATAGATCCATCGGGCACGTCCGCAGTGGGCGGTCGGCGCCGGGTATGGAGGAACGCGCACCATGGTTCACGGCACGGTGAAATGGTTCGACACCGAAAAGGGGTTCGGTTTCATCGACCAGGACGGCGACGGTCCGGATGTCTTCGTCGACTACCTCGAGCTACAGGGATCGGGATTCCGCGTGCTGACCGCCGGGCAGCGGGTGCAGTTCGAGGTGCGTCTGGTGAAGGCGGGGCCGGAAGCCGTCGCCGTGCGGGTCGTGGGCTGAACTATCGTCGCGCGCCGACGGCCAGCGCCTCGGCGCGGAAGAATTCCGCGGTCAGAGCTCTGGCCCGGTCGGTGTCCGGGTCGGGTGTCCGGGGAAAAACGTCTGCGGCACGGTCGAATTCGTCCATGATGAAGGCCGCGATCGGGGTCGGGACCGCGCCGCTGCCCATTTCCCTGGTGCGCGACTTGAGTTCGGTCAGCTCCGTCACCGCCGCGACGAAATCGTCGGTGAGCGTGCACTGTTCGAGTAGTGTCGGCAGGTGCATGGGCGCGACGGCGGCGCCGGGGTGTTCGCGCAGCCAACGCAGCGCCATGGCCGGGCGCAGTGAGTAGAACACCTTCTTGAGCGAGCCATGGTGTTCGGCGAGTTCCCACTGTTTGCGGCCCAGGTGCAGGTAGTGCCGCGCCACCTTGTTCCGATCGGCGACCCGGTCGGCCAGCTCGCGCAGGTCGTCCCGGAAACGGTCGTCGGCCCGGTACACGATGGGTGACATCAGCCACTCGATGAGCACGGCGTTACCGCTCACCAGCAGTCGCAGCGCCTTGGCGAGATCCCACCCGTTGACGTCGAGCAGGCCGACCAGCGGTGTTTCGATCACGTCCCGACCGCGCCACGGCGTCAGGTAGTCGTCGAGGCTCGCGATGTAGACGAAGCGGCAGTCGTAATCGGAATCGGGGGAGGGGAACCCCCATGCGCGGCTCCCGCTTTCGATGGCCAGGCGCACCGAGACCCGATGGTCGAGCTCGACCCGGTCCAATTGGGCATCGATGGCCCCGACCACGGTCGGGTCCATCGAATCGGGGATAGCGCGCAGTGCCATGGGCCGATGGTAGGGGTCGACCGTCGATCGGTGCAGCTCGTTTTCGGCGATGCGCGGGAGCGCGGTCGCGGACGGCGGAAGATTACCGGACGGGCCGGAACATCTATCACCAACGGATCACGGTGCGGCGTGACCCCAATTCCATGGGCACCGGAGTTAATGGCTCCGGTGCTTTGGTGGCGAGAATTGACCGGCATCGATCCTCGCGTTCACCTCGCATTTTCACGCGATCTCAATGATTTCGACAGGGTCTTCTCAAAGATCGAAGTTGGTCGGTTGTCCATCAACTTGATCATGTATACATGCAGGTCAGAGCCATATTTTTGAGGCGCAAGCCCTGAATTTTCGTGGCCTTGGCCATTCTTTCGGATGCGATGTGTTCTGCGTCACTAAATATCTCGATTACGTAACCGGATTCGTGGTACCTCCGATGTGTCCAATGTCAGCCAGTTGCGACTGGATATATTTCGACGAAGAGGAAAACAAATGATCCCCGTTATCATCGACACCGGTTCCGCTGCCCTGAACGGCATCTTCAGCACCGCGGGCGCGGCGCTCACCGGTCTCTTCAACACCCTGTGGACGGGTTCCTTCGGCGGCTGATCACGCTGTCGGTCGGTCATCGACCCGGTTGCGCGCCGCATGCTCGGCGCGACCACTGTGGGAAGGCCTCGCACCCGGCGGTGCGGGGCCTTCCGCCGTCGTGACACCGCGATTCGCCGACGGCGACGCCGCGCGTGCCGGGGGGCAAGGCCACCCGAAAACGCGCCGACTAAGCTCGAGTCGGTAATTGCCGACCCTCTTCCCAGGAGTATCCCACCGTGAGCCAAGCAGGCCGTCCTGTTGTTCTGATCGCCGACAAGCTCGCCCAGTCGACCGTCGACGCGCTCGGTGACGGTGTCGAGGTTCGCTGGGTCGACGGCCCCGACCGCCCGGCGCTGCTCGCCGCGGTCCCCGAGGCCGACGCGCTGCTCGTCCGCTCCGCGACCACGGTGGACGCCGAGGTCCTCGAAGCGGGCAAGAATCTGAAGATCGTCGCCCGCGCGGGTGTCGGCCTCGACAACGTCGACGTGCCGGCCGCCACCGAACGCGGCGTCATGGTCGTGAACGCGCCGACCTCCAATATCCACACCGCCGCCGAGCACGCGGTCACCCTGATGCTCGCCGCCGCGCGCCAGGTCCCCGCCGCCGACGCCACCCTGCGCGAGCGCACCTGGGCGCGCAGCAAGTTCAACGGCGTCGAGATCTTCGACAAGACCGTCGGCGTCGTCGGCCTCGGCCGCATCGGCCAGCTCTTCGCCGCGCGCCTGGCCGCCTTCGAAACCAAGATCGTCGCCTACGACCCCTATGTCTCCCCGGCCCGCGCGGCCCAGCTCGGCATCGAACTGCTGAGCCTGGACGAACTGCTCGAGCGCGCCGACCTGATCTCGATCCACCTGCCGAAGACCCCGGAGACCAAGGGCATCATCGGCAAGGAGGCGATCGCCAAGACCAAGCCCGGCGTGATCATCGTCAACGCCGCACGCGGCGGCCTGGTCGACGAGGCCGCGCTCGCCGACGCCATCAAGTCCGGCCACGTGCGTGCGGCGGGCCTGGACGTGTTCGAGACCGAACCGTGCACCGACAGCCCGCTGTTCGACCTGCCGCAGGTCGTGGTGACCCCGCACCTGGGCGCCTCCACCTCCGAGGCCCAGGATCGCGCGGGCACCGATGTCGCCAAGTCGGTACTGCTGGCGCTCGCGGGCGAATTCGTCCCCGGCGCGGTGAACGTCACCGGCGGCACGGTCGGCGACGAGGTCGCGCCGTGGCTCGACATCGTGCGCAAGCAGGGCGCCCTGCTCGGCGCGCTGTCGGACGAACTGCCGGTGTCGGTCGAGGTGCAGGTGCGCGGCGAACTCGCCGCCCAGGATGTCGCGGTGCTGGAACTGTCCGCGCTGCGCGGTGTCTTCTCGGCGCTGGTCGAGGATCAGGTCACCTTCGTCAACGCGCCGACGCTGGCCAAGGAACGCGGTATCACCGCGCAGGTCACCACCGCGCCGGAGAGCCCGAGCCACCGCAGCGTCGTCGATCTGCGCGCCGTCTTCGGTGACGGACGCACCCTGAATGTGGCGGGCACGCTCACCGAGCCGCAGCAGGTGCAGAAGATCGTCAACATCAACGGTCGTAACTACGACATGCGCGCCGAGGGCCTGAATCTGGCCATCCTGAACTACGACGACAGGCCGGGCGCGCTCGGCAAGATCGGCACGAAGCTGGGCGAGGCGCAGGTCGATATCCTCGCCGCGCAGCTGAGCCAGGATGTCGACAAGGAAGGCGCCACCGTCATCCTGCGCGTCAACCGCGAGGTTCCGGCCGAGGTCCAGGCCTCGATCGCCGAAGCCGTCGGCGCGGCCAAGATCGTCCTCGTCGATCTGTTCTGATCGCCGCTACACCTCACGGTCAGAACTGAACGGAGCATTGTTGTCATGAAGCTTGCTGTCATCCCGGGTGACGGAATCGGTCCCGAGGTCATCGCCGAGGCGCTCAAGGTGCTCGACGTCGTCGTGCCCGGCGTCGAGAAGACCGAATACGACCTGGGCGCCAAGCGCTACCACGCGACCGGCGAGATCCTGCCCGACTCGGTATTGCCCGAGTTGAAGCAGCACGACGCCATCCTGCTCGGGGCGATCGGCGACCCGTCGGTGCCCAGCGGGGTGCTGGAGCGCGGCCTGCTGCTGCGCACCCGATTCGCGTTGGATCACCACGTCAACCTGCGGCCGTCGAAGCTGTATCCGGGCGTTACCAGTCCGCTCTCCGGTGATCCCGACATCGATTTCGTCGTGGTGCGTGAGGGGACCGAGGGCCCGTACACCGGTACCGGTGGCGCGATCCGTGTCGACACCCCGCACGAGGTGGCGACCGAGGTCAGCACCAACACCCGCTTCGGCATCGAGCGTGTGGTGCGCTACGCCTTCGCCAAGGCGCAGGCTCGGCGCAAGCATCTGACATTGGTGCACAAGAACAACGTGCTCACCTTCGCCGGGTCGCTGTGGCAGCGGACCGTGGACGAGGTCGCCGCCGAATTCCCCGAGGTGCGGACCGCGTACCAGCACATCGACGCCGCGACCATCCACATGGTCAACGATCCGGGCCGATTCGACGTGATCGTCACCGACAACCTGTTCGGCGACATCATCACCGACCTCGCGGCCGCCGTCAGCGGTGGTATCGGTCTGGCGGCCAGCGGCAATATCGATGCGTCCGGGGTCAACCCGAGCATGTTCGAGCCGGTGCACGGCAGTGCCCCCGATATCGCGGGGCAGTCCAAGGCCGACCCGACCGCGGCGATCCTGTCGGTCTCGCTGCTGCTCGAGCACCTCGGTGACGCCGACGCCGCCGCCCGCATCGAGGCGGCGGTCGCCAAGGATCTCACCTCGCGCACCGAGGCGGCGTCCACCGTCGCGATCGGTGACCGCATCGCCGCCGCGGTCTGACGCGAACGGCACGACGAAAGGCAAGCCCCGCACTGGAATCCAGTGCGGGGCTTACCTTTTCGTGATCCGCGCAGCTCGCGGTTGTTCGATTCCGGTGAGACGACCGCATCCCGTGTTATCGCGGGGGCGTCGGCGGTGACGGGAACTGTGGCGGGGCAGGGTATTCCGG
>NZ_JAFMPL010000130.1:0-19451 GCF_019038455.1 Nocardia noduli | reverse complement strand
GGTACATCGGGGGCGGGGGCGGCTGCTGGGCCGGAGGAGGCGGCGGAGCCCAGCTGTAGATGGGCCCGCTCTGCTGTTCCGGTCCCGGACCGGCTTCGGGATACTGCTGCGGCCCGCGCGGATCGGAGCCCGGCTCCTGACGATATTCGCTGTACTGCGGACCCTGCTGGTGGATCGGGTGATTGCCGCTGTGCTGTTCCTGGCCGGGGCCGCCCTGATAGGGCGCCGACGGATACGGTCCGCCCTGGTACGGCGGCTGCGGGTAACCCTGCTCGGCCGGTGGCGCGAAACCTTCGCCCGCGCCGTAACTCTGGGGACCGCCCTGCGGCGCGTACGCGTTCTGGTCCGCGGGGCCGCTCGCATAGCCCGGGTACTGTTCCTCGGGCTGCGGCGCGGATTCGGCCTCCCGGTTCGGGGCCTCCGGTCGTTCCTGCCCGCGCTCGGCGGTGGATTCGGCGGCGGGTGTCTCGGGCGAATCGTCGTGCGCCGCGGTCCCGCTCGCGGAATCGCCGGTGACCTCGGCCGTATCCACCGAATGACTCTGCAGCCAGGGCGGCGAAGTCGGGTTGTGGTCGTTGTTTGTCACAGTTCCCCCATCTGCTCGGAAGCGAGCAGAGAGCTCGGCGCTTGAATGCGAATCCAACGCTAGCACGGGGTTCACGGCCCCGCGTCGCGGTCTTCCGGCGGACGCGCAGGTTGCCACGACTGTTCACCCGGTCGTGGTAATCGGCTGATTGTCGTTCTCCCCCAGCAGGTCAGAGGGCCGGACATCACCTCGCCCGCAGGCGTGACGTCCGGCCCTCGAGCCTACTCGGCCGCGGTGCTCAGCGGGCCCGGTTGACCGCGCAGACGACGGCGCGCAACGACGCGGTGGTGATGGAGGTGGCGATGCCGACGCCCCACACGACCTTGTCCCCGATGGCGCATTCGACGTAGGCCGCGGCCTGCGCGTCGTCACCGGCGGACATGGCGTGCTCGGAGTAGTCCAGCACCCGCACGTCGAAGCCGACGGTGGCGACGGCGTCGACGAACGCGGCCAGCGGTCCGTTGCCGGAACCGGTGATCTCCTGCTCGACGCCGTCGACCTTCACCACGGCGGTGATGGAGTCGACGCCGCCGTCGGTCTCGGAGGCGGTGACCTTCTGGCGGATCCGCTCCAGCGGCAGGATCGGGGTCAGGTACTCCTCGGAGAAGACGTCCCACATCTCCTTGGGCGTCACCTCGCCGCCCTCGCCGTCGGTGATCTTCTGGATCGCCTGGGAGAATTCGATCTGGAGCCTGCGCGGCAGTACCAGGCCGTGATCGGTTTTCATGATGTAGGCCACGCCGCCCTTGCCGGACTGCGAGTTGACCCGGATGACGGCCTCGTAGGTGCGCCCGACATCCTTGGGATCGATCGGCAGGTAGGGCACCTCCCACACGATGTCGTCGACATCGGCGTTCGCGGCGTCGGCGGTCGCCTTCATCGCGTCCAGGCCCTTGTTGATCGCGTCCTGGTGCGAACCGGAGAACGCCGTGTAGACCAGATCGCCGCCGTAGGGGTGGCGTTCGTGCACGGGCAGCTGGTTGCAGTATTCGACGGTGCGGCGGATCTCGTCGATATCGGAGAAGTTGATCTGCGGGTCGACACCGCGCGAGAACAGGTTCATGCCCAGGGTGACCAGGCAGACGTTGCCGGTGCGCTCACCGTTGCCGAACAGGCAGCCCTCGATGCGGTCGGCGCCGGCCTGGTAGCCCAGTTCGGCGGCGGCGACGGCGGTGCCACGGTCGTTGTGCGGATGCAGCGACAGCACGATCGACTCGCGGCGCGCCAGGTTGCGGCTCATCCACTCGATCGAATCGGCGTAGACATTCGGCGTCGCCATCTCGACGGTCGCGGGCAGATTGATGATCATCGGCTTCTCGGGCGTCGGCGCGATGATCGCGGTGACCGCGTCGCAGACGTCCTTGGCGTATTCCAGCTCGGTGCCCGTGTAGGACTCCGGGCTGTACTCGTAGCGCCAGTTGGTGTCCGGGTAACGCTTCTCCACTTCCAGGCACAGCGTGGCGGCGTCGGTGGCGATCTTCTTCACCGTGTCGCGGTCGGCGCGGAAGACGACCTTGCGTTGCAGGATCGAGGTGGAGTTGTAGAAGTGCACGATCACGTTGGTCGCGCCCGCGCACGCCTCGAAGGTGCGTTCGATCAGTTCGGCGCGACACTGGGTCAGCACCTGGATCGTCACGTCGTCGGGGATCGCGCCGTCTTCGATGATCTCGCGTACGAAATCGAAATCGGTCTGGCTGGCCGACGGGAAGCCGACCTCGATCTCCTTGTAACCCATCCGGACCAGCAGGTCGAACATGCGGCGCTTGCGGGCCGGGCTCATCGGATCGATCAGGGCCTGGTTGCCGTCGCGCAGGTCGACGGCGCACCAGCCGGGGGCGCGATCGATGATCTTGTCCGGCCAGGTACGGTCGGCAACGGCGATCGGCTCGACTTCCTCGGAGAACGGCCGGTACCGGAACGTCGGCATGGACGAGTTCTTCTGCGTGTTCCAGGCGGGCTGGTCGACGGGCGCGGCTTTCGACGGGGCCGAAATGGTGCGCGTGCCGGAAATGAAGGCGTCAGCGGGGGACATGCGATTTCTCCAGGGTGTGGTGGATCCCGTGTGGGTCGACCGGCGCGGCAAAACCCCGCGACGGAGAGCCGGTCTGATCAGACCCCGTCGCGGCGTTCGAGAAGAAGCGCCCGCAGCATGATGTCGGCCAGTTTACCGCGCCGCAATCAACGAGCCAACGCAGGTCCCCGTCGTCGGATCGTCCGCCGTGGGAGGTTAGCGTTTCGACGTCCGAACTGAACGCTCGTACGGGTACTCATCCGGCGGGACGTCGAAGGAACTGTTCACCATGACCTGGCTGGAAATGCTGGCCGTCCTCGCCGCCGGTATCGCGGCGGGCGGCATCAACACCATCGTCGGATCGGGAACGCTGATCACGTTCCCGGTACTGCTCGCCTTCGGGCTCCCGCCGGTCACCGCGAATGTGTCGAACACGATCGGACTCGTTCCCGGCTCGATCAGCGGTGTCATCGGATACCGCCGTGAGCTGGCGGGTCAGCGGGCCAGACTGCTCACACTCGGCACCGCGTCCCTGCTCGGCGGCATCACCGGCGCGGTGCTGCTGCTGACGCTTCCCGCGGACGCGTTCAAGGCCATCGTGCCGGTGCTGATCATCGCGGCGCTGATCCTGGTGATGGTGCAGCCGAGGCTGGCGCGCTGGGTGAAACAGCGGCGCGAGAGCGATGCCGGGCCCGCGCCGGAACACGGCGGGCCGATCCTGCTGGCCGCGGTCTACGCGACCGGTATCTACGGCGGCTATTTCGGAGCGGCCCAGGGCGTGCTGCTGATCGGGTTGCTCGGCGTCTTCGTGCACGAGGACATGCAGCGGCTCAACGGTGTGAAGAATGTGCTCGCGCTGATCGTCAACGCGGTATCGGCGGTGATCTTCATCGTGGTCGCCGACGTCGACTGGACCGCCGTCGCGCTGATCGCGGTCGGTTCGATCATCGGCGGGCAGCTCGGCGCTACGGTGGGCAGGCGCATGTCGCCGACCGTGCTGCGCGCGGTGATCGTCGTCGTCGGCACGATCGCGGTGATCCGGCTGCTCGCCTCGTGAGTCGCCGTACGGCGCTGTCCGGCCGACCGACGACACCGGGCGAAGGAGGATTCGGGGTTGAATTCGTCACCGAGGATGACGACCCGCGGCGCCGAGGTGTCCGACCGTGGTGACCCGCGTCGCCGGGGCGACCGTGGGTAGCCGGACCGCGCGTCGCTCGACCACGGCGCTCGTCGCGGCCCTGATCGCCGTCCTGCCCGCGGTGAGCGGATGTGGCCCGGTCGCCGGGCACGAGTCCGCGGTCGCCGAACTCGTCGCACAGGCCGACGCCGCCGCGACCCCGCGTCTGGACTGGGCCGCGTGCGCCGACCCGGATCTGACCCGCTACGACTGCGCGACCGCGACGGTGCCGCTCGACTACGCCAGGCCCGACGGCGCGACCATCGACCTCGCCGTCGTCCGGCAGCGGGCCACCGACCCGGACCGCGAGGTCGGGACCTTGTTCGCGGCGGCGGGTGGTCCCGGCGGATCCGGCCTCGACTGGGCGGCGAAGGGCACGATGTTCTCCGGCGAGGTGAGCCGTCGTTTCGACGTCGTCACCTTCGACCAGCGCGGCGTCGGTCGCAGCGCACCGGTCCGCTGTTTCACCAACGACGACGACCAGCGCGGATTCTGGACCGGTGCGACCATCCCGCCGGTCACCGTCGAACAGCAGGCCGCGACCGAGCGGGCGTCCAAGGATCTCGCGGCGGGTTGCGCCGCGCACAGCGCCGCGCTGCTGCCGCATCTGACCACCGTCGACGCCGCGCGGGATCTGGATCTGCTGCGCCGCGCGGTCGGCGAGTCCCAGTTGACCTATCAGGGCAGTTCGTACGCGAGTTATCTCGGCCAGGTGTACGGCGCGCTCTTCGGCGACCGCGTGCGCGCGTTGCAACTGAGTTCGATGATCGATCCGGACACCTACACGCGCGACACCACCGCGGCGATCCTCGATACCGCGACCGGCGCCGAGAACGTGCTGAACGAATTCCTGCGGTTGTGTGCCGCGAACCGCAGCGCGTGCGCCTTCGCCGAATCGCCGATATCGGCCGCGACCGGTTTCGCCGAGCGGTCGGCGTCGGGCTGGTCGAGCGCGGATCTGCGTCCGCGCTACGACGCGCTGCTCGACGCGCTGGCGAAGGGGCCCGTCTCGGTCGGGTCCGGTGACACCGCGGTGCGGGTGACCTACAGCGACGCCGTCCAGGCGCAGGCGTTGTTGCTGGACGACCAGGAGAAGGGCTGGCCCGCGCTGGGCGAACTGCTCACCGAACTCGAGCACGGGGCCTCGGGTGACGCGGGCGCGGTGCGCGCGATCCTGGCCGCGGGCGCCATCGACTTCGACTATCTCGACTCCTTCACCGCCATCTCCTGCGCGGACAACACCCTGCCCCGCCGGCCCGAGATCTGGCCGCAGCTGGCGGGCCGATTCGCCGCGACCGCGCCGACCTTCAGCGGTTTCTGGCTGTATCTGCGTCAGCCCTGCGCGGCGTGGCCCGCTCCCGCGACCGGATACCCGCAGCGCTACGCGGGCCCGTGGACGCTGAGTTCGGACAAACCGGCGCTGCTGATCAACAACCGTTTCGACCCCGCGACGCCGCTGCTGTTCGCGCAGCGCGCGCAGCAGGCGATGGTGAACGCCCGCCTGGTCGTGATCTCCGACGGCTACGGCCACGAACCGGCCGACGAATGCACCCGCCACCTTCGCGAGCGCTATCTGATCGACCTGCAACTCCCGGCTCCCGGCGCCACCTGTTCCGCCGATTCGGCACCGTTCGCCCGCTGATCGCGTGGTCACCGCCGTCGCGGCGTTCCTCGGCCGGAATCGGTGTGGTTTGTACGCCGAAATACCGGTAATCTGCGCCTCGGCCATGCGTGATGAGGGAGGTGGCCGGTGGATAGACGCGCCTTCTTTCGGGCGGCCGGCGCGGCGGCGCTGTTCGGAGTCGCGGGCGGTTCCGTGCTCGGTGCTCGCCCGGCGGCGGCGGATCCGCTCTGGTTCAACCTGTTCCGCGAGTGGGTTCCCGAGATCTTCGCGACGCTGCCCGATCCACCGGAGCATTCCCCGGCGATCGTGATCGGCTCCGGATTCGGGGCCTCGGTCACCGCGCTGCGGCTGGCGCAGTCCGGTGTCGCCACGACCGTGCTCGAACGCGGCTCGCAGTGGCCCAACGATCCGTGGCGCGAGATCTTCACCGGTGACGACCTACCCGACGGCCGCGGTTTCTGGCATCGCACCAGTTTCACCGGCGTCACCAAAGTGCCGATGCGGTTCGCCGGTTTCGGCGGTGTGCTCGACTGCACCTCCTACCCTGGCATCGATGTGTGGCGGGCCGCGGCGGTCGGCGGCGGTTCGGTGATCTTCACCGGCGCGATGGTCGCCCCGGAACGCCGGTTCTTCGATCACGTCTTCGGCGGCGTCGTCGACTACGGGGAACTCGACAGCGTCTACTACCCCCGGGTCAGGCAGATGTTGCGACTCGACCCGATTCCCGCCGATCTCTATGCCGCCCAACCCTTCACGCACTCCAGGGCGTGGGACGCGCAGGTGCGCAAGGCGGGATATCAACCGCTGCCCAACGATTCGATCTTCACCTGGGATGTGCTTCGCGCCGAACTCGCCGGTGCCTCCCGCGCGTCGGCCACGGTGGCCCGTAGCAATCTCGGCAATTCCAACGGCGCGAAATTCGACCTGAACCAGAACTACCTGCGATACGCCAGGGAGACCGGGAAGGCGGCGATCTTCCCCGGCCACCGCGTCGACAGCATCGCCCAGGAGTCCGGCGGACGTTTCACGGTGACGGTGACCAAACTGTCGCCCACCGGCGACCGGCTCGGCACTCGCACGCTGACCTGCGATCGCCTCTTCCTCGGCGCGGGTTCGATCGGCACCTCCGAACTGCTGGTACGCGCCCAGGCCACCGGCACGCTGCCGAATCTCAACGAGCACATCGGCGCGGGCTGGGGTACCAACGGTGACGTCGTGCTGGCCCGAGGCGCGAGCGCCGTCGGCGGTTTCGGTCAGGGCGTGCCGAGCGCGAGCCGCATCTTCGACGAGCGCACCGCGCCGGTGACGCTGGAGAACTGGTACATCCCCGGCATCCCCTTCGAGACCGGCGCGCTCGCCTCTCTCGGCATGGTGCTCGATTCCACCCGCACCCGACTCGGCTACGACCGGGCGTCGGATTCGGTCGGGCTGTCCTGGTCGGTACGCAATCGCGAGGAGACCACGGCGGTGGCCCGCGCGGTCGATCGCCGGGTCGCCGAGGCCTCGGACGCCCTCGTCGAATACAGCGCGCTCGGCTACGACGCCAACGCGATGTTCACCGCCCATCCGCTCGGCGGGGCGGTACTCGGCAAGGCCACCGACGGATACGGACGGGTGCACGGTCATCCCGGTCTCTACGTCATGGACGGCGCGGCGATCCCGGGCAGCACCGGCACGGTCAATCCGTCGCTCACCATCACCGCGCTCGCCGAACGCAATATCGAGGCCGTCATCCGGGAAGGCCGCTGAGTCCGTCGCGCCCCGCGGGCCGCTGACCGGATCCGCCGCGTGGACGGGTGGATATGGTGCGTGTACGCCGGTACGCGCCGCCGCAGCGGGCTACTCTCGGCTGACCGTTCGGCGTTGAAGGGATCCTCCAGTGGCAGCTTCTACCACCCCGTCGAATGTCGACGCGGCGTCGGATCCGGCCCGGCCCCCGGACAAGCGGCCCGGGTTGTGGACCGATCTGGTCATGCTGGCATTGGCTGTCGTCTCGCTCGTGCTGGTCGTCTGGGTCAGCTTCTTCACGGTGTCCGACACCGTCCACCACACGATCGTGGTGACCGACTGGGTCATCTGCGGGATCTTCGCCGCGGAATTCCTGTGGCGTTGGCGTCGCGCGGGCTGGCCGTGGACCTTCCCGTTCGTCTACTGGTACGAAGTGCTCGGCATGATCCCGGTGACCAGCCCGTTCTTCCGCGGTTTCCGGCTGCTGCGCATCGTGGTCATCGCGGTGCGGCTCGGGCGAGTGGCCGATCGTGCGCTCGGTGACCGGGTGACCGCGGCGGTGGTCAACCATTTCGTGAAAACCATCGTCGACGTGATCAAACGGCCGATGACGATGGCCGTACTCGACGAGGTGGCGCATGTGCTGCGCACCGGTCACTACACCCGCAATATCGCCGCCGCGTTGGAGGAGAACCGGTCGGAGATGGACGAGATGATCGTCGAACTCATCAAGAAGGATCCGGCCGCGGGCAAGGTCCGCTACATCCCCTTCCACGACGACATCATGCGACTGGTCGCCGACACCACCTTCCGCATCGTCTTCCAGGTACTGGCCGATCCGAGGACCGACGAACTGGTCTCGGACATGATCCGCGAGAACGTCGACCAGATCAGGACGGCGGTGCGCGACGGCGTGCGGGTCGAGCCGTCCTACTACGGCCACACCCCGCACGAGCGCAGGGTCAGGCACCTGCTCATGCAGCAGTCGAGCAACCCGTGATTCCGGTCAGTGCGCGCCGTGCCTGATCTCCTCGCGCGGCCGCGCGTAACGCTTTGTCTCCCAGACGATCAGCACCACGAGTACGGCGCACAGCAGGGTGAGCGAGGCCAGCGCCGGTAGCGCGCACGCGAGCGGTATCAGCGCGAGCAAGGCGACGGCGGCGACGACGCGCGGCACCGTGATCTGGCCTGTCGCATAGTGTTTGAAGCCCACCAGCGCGATCAGGTACAGCACGACGCCGCCGTAGAGCGCGAACAGCGGGATCCCGTACAGCGCGTCCTTCAGGGTGTGGTGCGAGGCGTCGCCGACGTAGTACAGCACCTTCTTGAGGCCGAGCGAGAGGCCGATGATGCCCACGATCATCGGGAAATGCCAATAGGTGTAGCAGTTGCGGGCGATCTTGATCTGACGCTGACCTGTGGCGTGCTTCAGTTCGTGTTCCACCGCGAGCGCGGCGACGTCGAAATAGGCCCACCACAGCAGTCCGGCGACCGCGAGGCCGAGCAACGATCCGACGGCGATCGGCCAGGAGATCGGCAGCCCGGCGACCCCGATACCGATGGACACGATGGATTCGCCCAACGCGACGATGATGATGAGTCCGTAGCGCTCGGCGAAATGACCGGCGGAATTCACCCGCCAGTCCTCGCCGGCCAGGATCGTCCACAGCATGTCGCCCGCGATCGCGGCGATCCACAGCGCGATCTGCACGCGCCCCTCGGTCATCGCGGCGATCACGAGCAGGGTGGTGCCGATGGTGATGGAACCGAGCGCCCACCGGGTGACCTGACCGCGCAACTGGGAGTCCTCGGCGCTGGCGAAGTAGAAGACTCCGACGTGGATCATGCGGGTCACCAGATAGGCGATCGCGAACACCAGCGGACCGAACCAGCCGCCGGGCAGATCGTGGAAGGCCTCGGGGATCGTGATGGCCGCGATCAGGCCGCCGCCCATCGCCGCGAACATCGCGACCCGGGTGAGACCCTCGTCCGCCTTGACCACATTGCCCAGCCACGAATACGCGATCCACACCCACCACATGACCGCGAGCACCAGTACGGCGCGCAGCATGTTCTTGGCCGTGGTCTCCTCGGCGGCGAGATCGGTGACCATCGTGAACGCGAAGACGATGACGAGATCGAAGAAGAGCTCGAGCTGGGTGACCGAGCCGTCCTCGGCTTGCGATTGGAACCGAATCCTCTTGCTACCGATCATGGTGCATATCGTCGCATCCGGGGACCGGGTCGGCGACCGAGGTTTTCCCTCGGCGAAATCGTCGGGACGATTCCGGTCACATCATCCGGTAGTCCCTGGGCTCGGGGTACGCCTCGGCGAATTCGATGAAATTCTGGACCACGGTCTCGTGCCACCGCTGGACCGTGCGCTTCATCAGCAGCCCCGGCAGCGGAATCCGCGAATGCACGGTGACGTGGTACCAGACCTTGGTTCCGGCAGGGCCGGGCGCGACCTGGAACCAGCCGTCGCCGCCGATACCGCGCGAACTGTCGACCACCTGCCAGGCGCAGCGCGATTCGGTCCACTCGTATTCGAGGACCTGGAGATCGGAACTTCCCATCACGTCGGCGGTGACGTAGACCCGGTGCGGTCGGCCCTGCTCGTCGCGGGTCGCCACGCGCGCGTCGTGATAGGTGGACCACTCGGGGAACATCTCGGTGGCCGCCAGGACCTCTAGAACCTGTGCCGGGGTGATGTCGACGACAAAGTGAATGTCGATTTTCGTGCGCATGCCATACCTCCACCCCCCGGCGGATCAACTCGGCCGATTCTGCACAGCCGTCTTCACATCCGTCAACCTGGCTATTCGGTTCGGGTATGGCTCTACCGGCGGGTTGTGATGTCGCCCGAAGTGCGCCGGGACAGAGAACGGCGCCACCACCGGGGGCACATGCCGTCAGTCGGCGGTAGCCGACTCGACGATCGCGTCGGGGCCGGGATACATCAGTGACTCGTGTCCGTCGTCGAATCGCACCACATACGGCGGTGATCCGCCCCTGCCGCGCACCTCGATGATCTCGCCCTGGTGGTCACGTTGTCCGACCACGTGCCCGTGCACGTGGAGCCGGTCTCCGACATTCGCCATCATCACCCCATTATCGACCGTGAGTGACGCGGGTCACAACCCGTTCGACCTGCTGTGATGTGGCTCGTCTTTCGAATCGGGGCCGACGAGTCGGTGCACCGCGTCCTCGATCAGGCTCGCGCCCTGTTCCTCGGTGAACAGTCCGGGCAGGGTGAGACGGTCCAGGATCAGCCAGTTCAGCGCCAGGTAGAGCAGACGCACCGACTGCTCGTCACCGGGCATCCCGGCGTCGAGATGGTTGCGCACATTGAATTCCAGGTCGGCGCGGACCCGTTCGGTCAGCACCTCGCGCAGCGCCGGTCGCCGGGTGGCCTCCAGGCGCAGTTCCAGCAGTGCGAGGTAACCGGTGCTGAACGCTTCGATCCGTCCGACCACCTCGGTCATGAGTTCGGTGATGTTCGCCCGGGTCTTCGGCCCTTCGGTCACCTTCGCCATGACTTCCGGGCTCGGCTGCAATCGCTCGTAGAACCGCGCGCCCGCCTGGGTGAGCAGGTCGTCGCGGTTGGCGAAGTAGTTGGACGCGGTCCCGGCGGGGACGCCCGCCTCCTTGTCCACCGCGCGGAAGGTGAGCCCGCGCGCGCCCTGGGCGGCCAGTACCTCGATCGCCGCATCGATCAGTGCCCGCCGTCGTTCCGGGTTGGTCCGCACTTGACACCACTCCATCTGTAGTACTACCTTCAAACCACTTCAGATAGAGTACAACAGGTTGGGTGGTATCCGAATGCGAAAACTCGTCTACTACGTGGGTGTCTCGCTCGACGGCTACATCGCCGGTCCGGGCGGCGAATACGATTTCTATCCCCTGGACGCCGAGATGGGCGCGTGGACCAACGCGGAATATCCCGAATTCGTCCCCACCCATCTGCGCGGCCACGTCGGCATGGCCGTCGACCAGCCGAACCGGCACTGCGACACGGTCCTCATGGGCCGCGGCACCTACGAGCCCGCGCTGTCGGCGGGAGTGACCGGTCCGTACAGCCATATGAAGCAGTACGTCGTGTCCGGCACGCTCGGGCGGATCGATGATCCATCCGTCGAACTGATCGAATCCGACCCGCTCGGCCTCGTGCGCGGACTGAAGAAAGAGGACGGCCTCGATATCTGGCTCTGCGGCGGCGGTGTGCTCGCCGGGCAACTGCTCACCGAAATCGACGAGCTGATCATCAAGAGCTATCCCGTGGTGGCGGGCAGCGGGATATCGGCCTTCTCCGGGACCTTCGACCCCACGCTGTTCACGCCGACACGGCGCGAAGAATTCGGCAACGGCGCCCAGGTGACCTGGTTCACCAGATCCTGAGTCAGCCCGCGTCGGTGAGGAAGGACAGGCGCACCTGGCGGTCGGGGTTGTCGACATTGAGGTCGACCAGCGCGATGGACTGCCAGGTGCCCAGCGCCAGCCGGCCCGTGAGCACGGGCACGGTGGCGTAGGGCGGGATCAGCGCGGGCATCACGTGCGAGCGGCCGTGGCCGCGCGCACCGTGCGCGTGCCGCCAGCGATCGTCGGCGGGCAGCAGATCGCCGAGGGCGGCCAGCAGATCGTCGTCACTGCCCGCGCCGAGTTCGATGATCGCGATACCGGCCGTCGCGTGCGGGACGAAGATGTTCAGCAGTCCGTCACCCGCCCCGTCGACGAACGCCGCGCACTGCGGCGTGAGGTCGAAGACGACTTCCGAACCTCCGGTCCGCACATTCAGCACCGTGCTCTTCATAACAGCATTCTCCTCGACTCCGGTCCGCGTCGGTGTCACGCCGCGGGCTTTCAGAACATGAAGTACCAGTGCGTCTTTGCGATATCGAGGGTCGGAAAAGACCCGGTCGCGACGGGCGCGACGGGGGCGGCCCGAGAGGTAGGCACAGATTCGCGAGGCTTCTGCCGGTAGTCTGAACAGCTGTCAGCAGCTGATCGTCGATCGTGGAGGACCCTGTCGTGGCTCTCGTTGTTCAGAAGTACGGAGGATCCTCGGTGGCTACCGCCGAGCGTATCCGGCGCGTCGCTGAACGGATCGTCGAAACGAAGAAGCAGGGCCACGACGTGGTGGTCGTCTGCTCCGCGATGGGTGACACCACCGACGAACTCCTGGATCTGGCGCAGCAGGTCGCCCCGTCGCCGCCCGCCCGCGAGATGGACATGTTGCTCACCTCCGGTGAGCGCATCTCCAACGCGCTGGTGGCCATGGCCATCCACTCGCTCGGCGCGGAGGCCCGCTCGTTCACCGGTTCGCAGGCGGGTGTCATCACCACCGGCGCGCACGGTAACGCGAAGATCATCGACGTCACCCCGAGTAGGTTGCGCTCGGCCCTCGACGAGGGCCTGGTCGTCCTCGTCGCCGGTTTCCAGGGTGTCAGCCAGGACAGCAAGGACGTCACCACACTCGGGCGAGGTGGTTCCGACACCACCGCGGTGGCGCTGGCCGCCGCGCTGGAAGCCGATGTGTGCGAGATCTACACCGACGTGGACGGCGTCTACACCGCGGACCCGAGGATCGTGCCGGACGCGCAGCGGCTCGACCAGGTCTCCTACGAGGAGATGCTGGAACTGGCCGCCTGCGGCGCGAAGGTCCTGATGCTGCGGTGCGTCGAGTACGCCCGCCGCTACAACGTGCCCGTCCATGTGCGCTCGTCCTACACCGACAAGCCGGGCACCTACGTTTACGGATCGATGGAGGACATCCCCTTGGAGCAAGCAATCCTCACCGGCGTCGCGCACGACCGCAGCGAGGCCAAGGTGACCGTGGTCGGACTGCCGGACGAACCGGGCTACGCCGCCAAGGTGTTCCGTGCCGTCGCCGACGTCGAAGTCAATATCGATATGGTCCTACAGAACATCTCGAAGGTGGAGACCGGCAAGACCGACATCACCTTCACCCTGCCCAAGACCGACGGCGCGCGCGCCGTCGAGATGCTCACCGCGCGCCAGGAGGAGATCGGTTTCTCCCAGGTGCTCTACGACGACCACATCGGCAAGGTGTCACTCGTCGGCGCGGGCATGAAGAGCCATCCCGGCGTCACGGCCACCTTCTGCGAGGCACTGGCCGAGGCCGGGGTCAATATCGACCTCATCTCCACCTCCGAGATCCGGATCTCGGTGCTGGTCAAGGACACTGAGCTGGACGAAGCGGTGAAGGTGCTGCACAAGGCGTTCGATCTCGGCGGCGACGAGGTCGCCGTCGTGCACGCCGGAACCGGCCGCTGAGCGGCGCGACACCGCGCCGCGTACCTCGACCGATCGCGTCGGAAGGACTTCAGTCATGGGCATTCGGGTAGGCGTCGTCGGCGCGACCGGTCAGGTCGGCGCCGTGATGCGCAAACTCCTCGAGGAACGGAATTTCCCGGCCGACGAGGTGCGTTTCTTCGCGTCCTCGCGCTCGGCCGGTAAGACGCTGCCGTGGCGCGGTGGCGAGATCGTGGTCGAGGACACCGAGACCGCCGATCCGTCGGGTCTCGATATCGCGCTGTTCTCGGCGGGCGCCACCATGTCCCGGGTGCAGGCGCCGCGTTTCGCGGCGGCGGGCGTCACGGTGATCGACAACTCCTCGGCCTGGCGCAAGGACCCCGATGTCCCGCTGGTCGTCAGCGAGGTCAACCCCGAGCAGACCCGCAATCTGGTCAAGGGCATCATCGCCAACCCGAACTGCACCACCATGGCGGCCATGCCGGTGCTCAAGCCGCTGCACGACGCGGCCGGGCTGCGCCGACTGATCGTGTCGAGCTACCAGGCGGTCTCCGGCAGCGGTCTGGCCGGTGTCGAAGAACTCGCCACCCAGGTGCGCGCCGTGATCGACGACGCCGAGAAACTGGTGCACGACGGTGGCGCGGTGTCCTTCCCCGCGCCGAACAAATACGTCGCGCCGATCGCCTTCGACGTCATCCCGCTGGCCGGGGCGATCGTCGACGACGGCAGTTTCGAGACCGATGAAGATCAGAAGCTGCGCAACGAGAGCCGCAAGATCCTCGGCCTGCCCGACCTGCTGGTGAGCGGCACCTGCGTCCGCGTCCCGGTCTTCACCGGGCACTCGCTGTCGATCAACGCCGAATTCGACGAACCACTGTCGGTCGAACGCGCCACCCAGATCCTCGCCGCCGCCCCCGGAGTCCGGCTCGTCGACGTCCCGACCCCCTTGCAGGCCGCGGGCGGCGACGAATCCCTCGTCGGCCGAATTCGCCACGACCCCGGCGCCCCCGACGGTCGCGGCATCGCCCTGTTCGTCTCGGGTGACAACCTGCGAAAAGGCGCCGCGCTCAACACCATCCAGATCGCCGAAGTACTTCTCGCCGAACGCTGATGGCGAACCCTTACTCCGAGGTGTATCTCGGTGACCGGCTCGTTCCCGCCGAGGACGCGCACGTCGGTATCGCCACGTCGGCGGTGCTGTACGGCCTGAGCGTGTACACGGTATTTCCCGTGCATCCCGAGGGTTCGGCGTACACGGCGTTCCGCCTCGACGATCATTTCCGGCGTCTGGAGGAATCCTGCAAGATCATCGGGATCGATCGGTTCGCGGTGGAATGGGATTTCGCGCGGTTCCGGTCGGCGGTCATCGAATTGATCGCCGCCAACGCTCCCGCCGATGATGTCTTCGTCCGCGCGACGGTGCACGTCGTGGCATCGATTCCCGGTACCAGGGTGCGCGGATGCGAGATCCAGGTGAGCATGTTCGTCTACGACGCGGTGCCGATCGTGCCGCAGGACGGTATGCGGCTCAAATCCAGTCCGTGGCGTCGGATTCCGGACAACGCCATTCCGTCGCGCGCGAAGGTCAACGGCGCGTACGTGAATTCGGTGCTCGCCAAACAGGACGCCATCGACAGCGGTTACGACGATTGTGTCTTCCTGGACGGCAACGGGCACGTGTGTGAGCTCAGCGCGGCCAACATCTTCCTGGTGCGCGGCGGCACGCTGATCACCCCCGACGTCTCCTGCGACATTCTCGACGGCATCAACCGGCGTACCGTTCTCACGCTCGCGGTGGAGGACGGCATTCCCGTCGTCGAACGCGGTGTCGATCTGACCGAGTTGTACATCGCCGACGAGATTTTCGTCACCGGCACGTCGGCGGGCGCCGCGCCGGTGCTGGAGGTGGACGGTCGCGTCATCGGCAGCGGTGCGCCGGGCCCGATATCCCAGGCCGTCCGCAAACGTCACGCGGCGGCCCTGCGCACCGACGACGTGCACGGCTGGGTCACCCGGCTGCTCCGATAGCTGTCAGCGGATGCCCGGTGTGCGTGGGTCGGGGCCGAGGCAGGCCAGTATCGCGCAACCGGGCGGTGCGTCGGTGAACGGCGCGGCCAGCGGGGAGTTCAGGCACGCGAACACATCGCAGCCCGGATAGGAGAACGGGCCGACGCCGAAGACGGCGAGCAGGAAATTCGAGTCGACCAGTCGTCCCGGATCCAGGCGCAGCGGCGGTTCGACGAACGGTCCGGGATCGGGAACCGGATTGTCGACCAGGGCGTCGAAGAGTCTGCGGAAGAATTCGTGCGGCAATTCGGCGGTGTTCTGGACGACCCCGGAAATGCCCTGGCTGCTGACATTGCCGAAGACGCCGGTCCACATGACCATGAGGTCCAGGCTGGGGATCACGAAGATGTTCTGCATTCCCAATCCGGCCGTCGAGAAAATATCGCGGGGCAGGAATGCCGCGAACTCGGCGCAGCCGGGGCCGATCCAGAACAGATAGCCGTAGCAACTGTTGGTCGCGGAGGGCGAGCGCGCTTTCCGGAGGTATTCCTCCGAGAGGATCTGCCGCGCGCCCCACCGGCCGTCGTTGCTCAGCAGCAGACCGAGTTTGGCGAAATCGTCGGGCGGGATCATCAGGTGCGCGTAGCCGTAGGTGTGGCCCGCGCGGTCGCGCGCCCAGTAGTAATCGGTGCGGGCGATACCGAGTGGATCGAACAGTTCACGCTGCGTGAACTGCTGTAATGGTTCGCCGATCGCCGATTCCAGGACGTAGGCCAGCAGGTCGACATTGCGCTGGCTGTAGCTGAACGCGGTGCCGGGGGGAGTGTCGAGCGGCACCCCGAGCGCCTGCACCGCGCTGTTGGGGTCGATCGGGATGACGCCGGTGAGACCTTCGGTGAGCACACCGACTTTCATCCCGGAGGTTTCGGTGAGCAGATTCTCCACGGTGATCGAACGGTGCGCCGCGCCGCCGAGGCCCGCGGGCAGATAGCGGTCGATCGGCGCTTCCAGGTCGATCAGGTCACGGTCCCACGCCATTCCGACCAGGATCGACACCACACTCTTGGTGGAACTCCAGATATTCCACGCGATGTTATCGGTCACCGCGTTGTTCGGGCCCTCGCCGACCAGGCAGTTGTGCCGAAAGACCTGTACGTTGAGCCTATTTCGCGTACCCGTGAATCGCAATGCCGCGTCCAACCGTGCGGAGTCGAATCCGACCTCCTCGGGTGCGGCCCGCTCCGGTTCCCGGTCCGACCGCACCGCACACGAGATTTCGCCCCCGACGGGGTCGGCCTGCGCGACGGCGGTGACGGCACTCCCCACGACCAGCGCTGCCGCGGTGAGCGCGGCGAGCGAACCACGGATACGCCCCATGTCGGAAGGCTATCGCTCCGAGCGGTCGCGCACCGGCCAATGGCCGAGGTCGTCGCGCCGATCGGAAGCGGTGGTCTGCGTGTGAGTCGAGTCCGGTCACCACCGGATCGACGGTTCCGAGACACGGCCCGCGCATTCGGCGCGAACGGCGACCGATGCCGCCGATACGCGAAACGCCGCCGGATCCGAAGATCCGGCGGCGTCCGATCGTCGAACGTCACTTCGACGTCACGACCTGCGTCGACGTCCCACAAGCGCCTCTCGGCGGGTGGTCGCTCGTAGCGACAATGGGGTGAGGCCCGGGGCTGTCCGAACGTCGACAGTCAGCTACAACGAGTGCCCCGGTGAATGTATTCCTGGCGAACAGATGTGACCTGCGCCATGGACGGCATACCGGCCGCAAACGTCTACGATCTAGGTGGATTTCGCGTATTCGAAAAACGGGGGCTGTTGTGATCGACGATCCGGTGCTGACCGAAATGCTCGCGGCGCTGCAACGGAGTCCCGAGGTGCTCGCACTGCGGGTGCGGGTCATCGAGTTGTTCGCCGAACGCGGTCGCTACGCCGAGGCGCTCGGGCAGTGTGGCGCGGCACTGACCCAGGAACCCGGCAACCCGAGAGTTCTGCAACTGCTCCAGCAGTGCACGACCGCGCTGGGTGCGTCCGGGGGAGTCGCGCCGAATCCGGCCGATGTCACTCCACCCGCGTCCGGTCCGGCTGTGTCGAACCCGGCAGCTCCGAATCCCGAAGCCCCCGAGCCCGATCCGAGTATCGCCCCCGCGAACGGATACGACTGGGCCGCCGCCGAGGACCAGGTCTCCGATATCGTCGCGCCCGCCTTCGTCGATCAGGGTCCGGGCGAATACGCCGCCGACGGCGACGCCGGGCTGTTCGAGAAATCGCGGGTGACGCTGGCCGAGGTCGGGGGTATGGACGAGGTGAAACGTCAGCTCGACCTGACCCTGCTCGGACCGTTGCGGAATCCGGAGCTGGCCAAGGCATTCGGCACGTCGGCGCGCGGCGGCCTGCTGCTCTACGGTCCGCCCGGTTGCGGCAAGACCTTCATCGCCTCCGCGATCGCCGGTGAGCTCGGCGCGAATTTCTATCCGATCGAGATCGCCGACATCCTGGATATCTACATCGGCGCCAGCGAACGCAATCTGCACAATGTCTTCGAGGTGGCGCGGCGCAACGCCCCGTGTGTGCTGTTCCTGGACGAAATCGACGCGCTCGGGCACAAACGCAGTCAGATGTCGGGTTCGGCCACCATGCGCACCGTGGTGAATCAGCTGCTCAACGAGATGGATTCGGTCGGCAACGTCAACGACGGCGTGTATGTCCTCGGCGCGACCAACCATCCGTGGGATGTCGATGTCGCGCTGCGCCGTCCGGGCCGGTTCGATCGCATGATCCTGGTCGCGCTCCCCGATCCCGCCGCGCGCCGATCGATCCTGCACTACCACCTGCGCGACCGGCCGGTCGCCGGTATCGACCTCGGTGCGATAGTCCAGCTCACCGAGGGTTTCTCGGGGGCCGATCTGGCACATGTCTGCACGTCGGCCACCCAGTTGGCGATGGCGGAATCCATCAAGAGCGGTGAGGTCAGGCCGGTCACGATGGCTGATATGCATTCGGCGTTGTCGGGGATCAAGCCGAGTGCGGGCGCGTGGTTCGAATCCGCCCGCAATGTCGTGGAATTCGCCAACGGCGACGGCAGCTACGACGATTTGGCGATGTATATGAAGCGAATGAAATTGCGGTGAATCCGCAGGTCGAAAAAGCCAGGGTGCTGATCGGCCTGAAGCGGCCGGAAGCCGCGCGGGCGCTGCTGTCCACGGTGCTGGCCGGCGAGCCGGACCACGCGGAGGCGCACGCGCACCTGGCGAATTCGTGGTACGCCACCGGCGACTACGACAGGGCCCTGGACTGCGCCGAAGCCGCGCTCCGGAACGCGCCCGCCTACGAGTTCGCCTGGCGTATCAAGGCATTGGCCGAATCGCAGCTGGCCGGTACCGCCGCCGCCGGTGACGAGGCGAGCGAACGGAGCGCGCGGGCGCGGGCGGCGGCGTTGCGTTGTGTGCGGCTCGATCCCGAGAGTTCGGAGAATCAACGCATTCTGGCGATGGTGACGATGGACGTCGACCTGGCCGCCGCGCTGGAAATCATCACCCACGCCATCGAATTGGATCCGGAGAACGCGGATCTGTATGTCCTGCGCGGATATATGCTCCGCCAGTTCACCGGTGCGGTCGCGCTCGCCGAGGCCGAGCGCGTGTTGCACGAAGCCCTGCGGCTCGATCCGGACAATGCCGACGCGCTGTACGAACTCGCCTCGGTCGATCTCGCCGCCGGTCGCCGTGACTCGGCGATGCGCAGGCTGCGCCAGGTCGCCGAATGGGATCCGTCGCGGGCGGCCGCGGTGCGGGTCGGGCTCGCCATGATCGAGAACGATATGGCCGAGCTTGCCGCGGCGGAACATTCGGCGGCGCGGGACGCGGCGCGCACGCACACCGAGCCGCGTAGATCGTCGCTTCGGCGGCCGGTGGTCCTGGTGCTCGTGGCCTTGGCGGTGGTCGGCAATATCGTGTCCGGGGTCATCCTGTCCGAAGGTGACGGTTCGGATTCCGACGGGCCGAAACCCACGCGCGTATCGCCCACCCCGCACCGT
>NZ_JAFMPL010000012.1:0-127907 GCF_019038455.1 Nocardia noduli | reverse complement strand
ATGCACCCACCGCACCGGCCGCCATCGCCTTCGTCAGGAAGCGCCTACGGTCGAGACCGCCGAACGGACCCGGTGCGCCCATGTTCGATCAACCCTTCTGCCGGAATGTGCTAGCCAGGTTCACGATCGGCGCAGACCCTACCCGACGCGCGGCGCGGCGTTACCACCGCCACCTGCGGCGCAGCGCCGAACGGACGGCGTCGGCCCGCCCTCGGCGGAAGGCGACCGCGTCAGGAGGAAAACCGGTCGCGCGTCTCCCCCCGGCCGTCCGTCGCGGTCCATGCCTTCAGCAGGCCGGAGATCTGGGCGAGCAGGGGTGCCAGGCCGGACAGGTCGCCACCGAGTTGGTAGGTCTTGAGCTCGGCGGGGGCGGGGAGCTGCGACACGATCTGCGGCAGGTTGTCGATCAGTCTGGCCTGGATATTGGTGCTGTTCTGCTCGTTGGCGGTGCTGACGCGGACCCGATCGCGTTCCAGGTCGAGCAGTTCTCCTTCGTGCGCGGCGCGGCGGCGAGCGGCGGCGAGCGACAGTTCGCCGTCCAGTTCCTCGCGGCGCAATTCCTGACGCCTGCGCAGGTTCTCGGCCTGTTCGGCGTGCTGCTCGCGCTCGAGGCGCAGCGCGTGCAGCGCCGTCTCGGCGGCCAGATCGGCGACGGTGCGCTGATCGTCGTGTTCGCGGGTGGTGCGGCGCAGCTGTTCCGCGGTCTCCCTGTCGAAACGGGACGCCTCGTGTCCGGCCCGCAGATCGGCGAGTTCGCGTTCGTTCTCGATGCGCCGTTCCTCCGCCGTGCGGTGCGCGGCGGTTTCCCGCGCCGAGATCACCTCCTGCGCGGACAGTTCCGCGAGGCGGGCGATCTGGTTCTGTTCGCTGCGATAGGGCTTCTGCAAGTTCTCCCACAGCGTCGACGAGCTCACCACCGCCTCTTTGATCTGCACGGTGACGATCCGCAGCCCAAGCCCGTGATCGCCGCGTCCGTCGGCCGCGTCCGCCGCGCCCTCGGCGACCGCGCGCAGCCGTGCGGTCAGCTCCTCGATGATGGGCTGCTTATCGCTGAGCACGTCACGCACGCCCATCGTGGAGACCTTGTCCTTGATCGCGGCCTCGGCCTGTTCGCGCAGCTGGATGTTGACCAGCCGCATGGGATCCTCGGCGTCGGAGAAATCCAGTTTTCGGTAGGCGGTGCCGAAATCCTCGATGATCCACTGCACGTATCCCTGGACGAGGACGCCCTGTAGTTCGCTGCATATGCAGTAGGCGTTGATCAGAATCGTCTGCATCGCGCCGGGCACGACGAGATAGGAATCGGTGGCCGGGTTGAACCGGAAGGACACGCCCAATCCGATGTGCAGCGGTTCGCCGCGGCCCCGACGGGTATGCACGACAAAGGCATTCGGCGGAACCAGGACGGTGCGCCGACGCCAGAATCCGGTGACCCTGACCTCGACCGGACCGGGGCCCGAGCCCGGTGTGCTCGGGCCGATCGCCTCGGCCCGCTTCGCCATCGCGCCGCGCGGTGCCGGTGCGCCCGGTGGCGGCGGCATCGAGGCCGCGGCCGGTGCGGGTTTGCGCGTGCGCAGATCGTCCTCCAGCGCGGCCTGTTGCGCCACGACCTGGTCGAGGTAGGAGTTCTTACCCGAATTGGAGCCCATGCCGGTGGAGACTACCGGCGAATCCCGCACGCGCGAATCTTTGTGCTGTCGGTCCATATTCGAGCCCGACCCGCGCCGCACGTCCCGGGAACCACCACGATCCTCCAGCGGGGGATCACGTCGACTCGAAACGACCGATCTATGGTGTGCGGGTGGTCGATACCGGGGATCCGACGAAGCGAGATCCGAGCGGGACGGATCTGTCCGGCCACGATCTCCGCGGCGAGGATTTCGGCGGCGCGAACCTCGACGGCGCGAGACTGGCGGGCGCGAACCTCGAATACGCGACCCTGGACGACGCGAGCCTCATCGGCGCGGACCTGACCGGAGCAGTTCTCGCCGACGCCGACATGCGAAACGCCGATCTGCGACACGCGAAACTCCACCGTGCCGATCTGGAGCTCGCGACCCTGAACGGTTCGAACCTCAACGACGCCGACCTGAGTCACGCGAAATTACTCCGTACGAGCGCGACGGGCACGCGATTCCGAGGCTCGAACCTGAACTACGCGGACCTGCGCGGCGCCGACCTGACGGAGGCGATTCTGAGCGGCGCGAGCCTGGTCGAAGCCGACCTCGAACACACGATCATGACCGACGCCGTGCTGGACGGCGCCGACCTGAGCGGCGCGAACATCTACGGCACCGTGATGGTGTCGGCGAGATCGACCGGCGCGACGCTCAATGCCGCCCGACTGGACGAGGCGAGCCTACGAGGCGCGGACCTCACGGGCGCGAGTCTTCGAGACGCGCGGCTCTATCTCGTCGATCTCACCGACGCCGACCTCACCGACGCGGACCTGGCGACAACCGAGTTGGATCGAGTCGTGCTCAGCGGTGCGCGGCTGATCCGGACCGCACTGCCCCCGATCTCGTCCATGGCTCGGGTCTCCTGGACGGATGGCACCGATTGGAACGGGTGCCGGGACGAGATCTTCCGAAGGTCGATCAGGTTGGGAGAGCACGAATTCCTCCTGAATCCCGACGGTCGTGACGGTCAGCCGAACGCGTAGTGGGCGAAATCGCAGACGAGTTCGAACCCGATGGCGCGATAGATCTTGTTCGATGTCGGATTGTCTGCCGCCGCGAACAGACACGCGCCGAGCCCTTCCGTGCCGATAATGCGGGCCACGTGCGCCGTGAGGATCGAGGCGTAGCCGTTGCCGCGTTCACCGGGAGGCGTGTAGGCCGGGCCGATACGGGACCAGCCGTGCGCCGGTGCCTGATGCGCGGCCAGACCGACCGGGCGGCCGTCGCGTTCCCACAACCACCAGCGCCCGGTCGCGATCCGACGGCGTAGGGCGGCCGTATTCCCGCCGCCGGGACCGATACCCGATTCGTCGTGCATCGCCCACAGCCATTCCGCGCACAGCGCCAGATCCGCGTCCGTGGCGCACCGCGCGGATCCCGGCACATCGGGAAACCGCAGCGGGCCCGATCGGTACAGGTGGTTGACGAACGCGAGCCGGGACGGCACCCCCGAGATCCGCGTCCACCGCCGCGCGAATGCCGCCGCGACGTCGGCCGTGCCTTCCACACCACCGGATTGTGGCGCGACGCGCACCAGAGCCTCGACGACCGCGTCCAGACTCTCGGCGGGCAATTCCCCCAGGAAGATCTCGCGACCGGCGACCTTGATCGCGAAACCGACCGTTGTCGCGTCGTCGTGCGCCGAGAGGAAGACCGACGGCTCGGAGGCGGTGTCGAGCCCGGAACGGCGGTTGGCGACGGCCGTGGCGATGACGGTGTGCCGCAACGGATCACGACGGAGCATGCCGTCGATGCGATCCGCGAACACGCCGACGTCGTCGGTGATCTCGACCTTCATGGACTCCCCCTGGATCACGACCGCCCCCGGCCTCCGAATCCGTTGCGCACCGCGGATTCTCGCGCGCGCACTCCCGATCGCACCATATCAGTCGCGGTCGCGGTCGCCGTCGCGGTGGCGGTCGCCGTCGCCCTCGCGGCCACGGTCGCCGTCGCGGTCGCCGTCACGGCCACCGTCACCGTCACGGCCGCAGTCACGGTCGCCGTCGCCGTCACGGCCACCGTCGCCGTCGCCGTCGCCGTCGCGGTCGCCGTCGCGGTCGCCGTCACGGCCACCGTCACGGCCACCGTCACGGCCACCGTCGCCGTCACGGCCGCGACGGCGGTCGTGGTCGCTGCCGCTGCGACGATCCATCCGGACAGCCGGTGCTCAGGTCTCGGATGCCGCACGGAATCGAATCCGGCGCGACGGCATGCCCGGGCGCGCACGACGCGGACCCACGCGGTACCGATCCACCGGGCATTGCCCTTGCATCTCACTCGCCGGAGTTCCTAGACTGAGGAAAACCTGATAGTGACTTTCAGGTAGGGATTCCGGGAGGGCCGATGACAACGCACGCCACCGTGGAACGATCACAAACGGCGACTCGACCGGGGGCGGTCGGCCGGTGGGGTGAGTTCATGGCCCGCCATCGCCGGATCGTGCTCGGCGGCTGGGTGCTGCTGGTCCTGCTCTGCGGCGCCGGCTACCCGGCACTGCACGATCGCCTCGGCGCGCCCGACTACACGGTGCCCGGTTCCGGCTCGAACCGCGTCGAACAGCTTGCCGCCGAACATTTCTCGCAGCTGGGCGCGGAACAGGACGTCATCGTCTTCCATTCCGACCGATACCGCGCCGACGCACCCGAATTCCGGGCCGCCGTCGATTCCGCCGTCGCCACCACACGCGCGACCGAGGGCGTCGCCGGGGTGGTCGGGCCCTTCGACGGGGTCCCCTCGATCCAGATCTCCGAGGACGGGCACACGGCCTTCGGCATCGTCGGCCTGAACGGGTCGATGGCCGAGCGGGTCGACGTGGCGATCCGTGTGCAATCCGCGTTGGGCTCCGAACCGGGCATCGGCGATGGCGAGATCGAAGCGTCGATCACCGGCTACGCGCCGATCCAGGCCGACCTGATGGCGATCGAGACCGCCGATATGCAGCGCGCCGAGGGGATCGGCCTGCCGGTCGCGGCGGCGGTGCTGGTTCTCGCTTTGGGCGCGGCGGTCGCCGCCACGATCCCGATCACGGTCACCGTCGCCGGAATCGCGGTCGGTGTCGGGGTCCTGTTCGGACTCACCACCTTCCTCACCTTCGATTCGCTGGTGCTCTCGGTGGCGACCATGATCGCCACCGGCACCGCCATCGACTACGCGATGTTCATCGTCAGCAGGTTCAACGAGGAATCGACCCGCCGCGGCATCAGGGATCGCAGGGCGCGAGCCGATATCGAGGCCGCGATCGGCGTCGCCCTCGACACCACCGGCCGCACGGTGCTGGCGTCGGGGATCATCGTCATGATCTCGCTGTGCTCGCTCGCGGTGGTCGGGTTGCCGATGCTCACCGGAATCGCGATCGGCGTGGTCACCGCGGTCGTCGCCACGCTCGCCGCCGCCTTCACGCTACTGCCCGCCCTACTCGCCGTACTCGGGCCCGCGATCAATCGCGGCGCGCTACCCGCACGGCTGCGACCGGCCGAAACCCGTTCGGCGACAGCGTCGAACAACTGGGCGCGGTGGGCGCGCCTGGTGATGGGCAGACCGGTGCTGTTCGGCGCGCTCGGCGTCGGCACGCTGCTGTTGGCCGCGTTCCCGATCACGGGTATCCAGTACGGCGTCGACATGGGCATCGGTTCGCTCGGGGAACGGCCGAGCGGCCGTGCCACCACCCTCGTGGAGGACAATTTCGGGCCGGGACTGCTCGGGCCGATCAGTCTCGTCGCGACCGGTCCCGACGACGGCCCACTCACCGCGTCGGCCTCGACCGGTGTCGCGGCCTTCGTCGACGGACTGTCCTCGGACGAACGCGTCGTCCGGGTCATCCCGCAACAGGCGAACGGGCGCGTGCTGGCCACCGTCGTGCCACGCGACACCTTCGACTCGACCGCCGTCGCCGAACTGACCGCCGATATCCGTGCCGAGGCCGATGGGGTCACCGGCGCGCGGATCCACATCGGCGGCACCTCCGCCGCCTTCGCCGACGTCTCCGAACGCATCACCGATCGACTGTTCCTGGTGATCGGGCTGGTGCTGACGGTCTCGCTGGCGTTCCTCGTGTTCGCGTTCCGCAGTATCGTGCTGGCGTTCAAGGCGATTCTGCTGAATCTGCTGGCTACCGGTGCGGCACTGGGAATCACGGTCGCGGTCTTCCAGCACGGTATCGGCGAATCGTTGCTCGGTTTCGAGAGCACCGGATTCCTCCAGGTCTATCTGCCGATGCTGGTCTTCGCCGTATTGTTCGGCCTGTCCATGGATTACGAGGTGTTCCTGATCCGGCGGATGAAGGAGGCGTGGGATCGGAATCCGGACAATGCCGCCGCCGTCGCCGAGGGATTGCAGCGCACCGCCCGGCCCATCACGGCCGCCGCGGCGATCATGGTCGCGGTGTTCGCCAGTTTCGTCACCGCGGATGTGCTGGAACTCCAGCAGATCGGATTCGCGCTCGCGGTGGCGATCGCGATCGACGCGCTGATCGTGCGCCTGGTGCTGGTGCCCGCGTTCATGCAGATGTTCGGGCGTTGGAATTGGTGGTTGCCGCGATTCGGTTCCGCTAGAGAAGAATCCGTTCGATCGCACTGAGGACGGCGTCGACCGCGTCGGTGTAGACCTCACGCAGCGGGCGAACGAACTCCGCTGTCGTCCAATGATTCAGCGCGGCGATGATCCCCCAGACACCGGTCGCCGCCGCGACGCGCAGCCGTAGATCGTTCGGATCTCCGCCGGTGCGCTCGGCGAACAAGGCGACGATCCGTGATTCCAGATCCCGCATCTGCCGGTTCTGCGCGTCGGCGATCTCCGGAATGGTCGTCACGTACCGCATCCGCCTGCGCAGCCGCTGTTCGGTCTCGCGCGTCAGCATCGATTCGATCAGCATCGGCGCCAGTAGCCTGGCCGCCGCGATCAGGTCCGCGGGCGGCATCGGTTCGCCGCCGCCGCTGTCCCTGATCGCCTCGAGAATCCGCAGATCGTGTTCGTCGTAGAGGACCAGCATCTCCTTGACACCGAAATACCGGTACACCGAACTGGCCGACACCCCGGCCGCGCTCGCGATCCGCTCGACCGTCACCGCCCGGTAGCCGTACTCCTCGAACAGATCCAGCGCCACCGCCTGGATACGGCTCATCGCCTCGCGCTTCCTGCGCTCCCACACGCCCGCCGAGGACTCCACGCTGACATCGGACATCGCAGCTCAGGGTACCCGCCCGACATGGGGAAACGGTCTCGATCGCGAGCGAGGAAAGGGGCCGGGACGCGGGGAAGGCCCCGGTCCGTATGGACCGGGGCCTTCCGCCGTGGTGTCTACTACTCGAATCAGGCGTTGCCGGAGAGCTTCTCCCGCAGGGCCGCGAGCTGGGCGTCGCTGGCCAGCGAACCGCCGGCGGACTCGGCCGGGCTGGAGGAGGACGACGACTGCGCGCCGCCACCGCTCTCGGAGGAGTAGTTGGACGAACCGCCACCGTTCGCGGCCTCGGCCGCGGCGTCGGCCGCCATCTTCTCCATCTGCGCGGTGTGCATCTTGTGACGACGCTCCGCCTCGGCGTAACGGCCTTCCCACTCTTCGCGCTGCTTGTCGAAGCCGTCCAACCATTCGTTGGTGTCGGGATCGAAGCCCTCGGGGAAGATGTAGTTGCCCTGGTCGTCGTAGCTGTCGGCCATGCCGTACTTCGACGGGTCGAACTCGGCGTGGTAGTCCTCGTTCGCCTGCTTCAGCGACAGCGAGATCCGGCGACGCTCGAGGTCGATGTCGATGACCTTGACCATCGCGTCGTCACCGACGGCGACGACCTGGTCCGGAACCTCGACGTGGCGCTCGGCCAGCTCGGAGATGTGCACCAGGCCCTCGATGCCCTCTTCGACGCGCACGAACGCACCGAACGGAACCAGCTTGGTGACCTTGCCCGGAACGATCTGACCGATCGCGTGGGTGCGGGCGAACTGACGCCACGGATCTTCCTGGGTCGCCTTGAGCGACAGCGAAACCCGCTCGCGATCCAGATCGACGTCGAGAACCTCGACGGTGACCTCGTTGCCGACCTCGACGACCTCGGAGGGGTGGTCGATGTGCTTCCAGGACAGCTCGGAGACGTGCACCAGGCCGTCCACGCCGCCCAGATCGACGAAGGCGCCGAAGTTGACGATCGAGGAGACCACACCCTTGCGGACCTGGCCCTTCTGCAGCTGGTGCAGGAACTCGGAGCGCACCTCGGACTGGGTCTGCTCGAGCCACGCGCGGCGGGACAGGACCACGTTGTTGCGGTTCTTGTCCAGCTCGATGATCTTGGCCTCGATCTCCTTGCCGACGTACGGCTGGAGGTCGCGGACACGACGCATCTCGACGAGCGACGCCGGGAGGAAGCCGCGCAGACCGATGTCCAGGATCAGGCCGCCCTTGACGACCTCGATGACGGTGCCCTTGACGGCCTCGTCCTTCTCCTTGAGCTCCTCGATCGTGCCCCACGCGCGCTCGTACTGCGCCCGTTTCTTCGACAGGATCAGGCGGCCTTCCTTGTCCTCCTTGGTGAGGACGAGGGCCTCCACCTCATCACCCACGGAAACGACCTCGTTCGGGTCGACATCGTGTTTGATGGAGAGTTCGCGGGAGGGGATGACGCCTTCGGTCTTGTAACCGATGTCGAGCAGGACCTCGTCGCGATCGACCTTGACGATGGTTCCCTCAACGATGTCGCCGTCGTTGAAGTACTTGATCGTGGCATCGATGGCGGCGAGGAAGTCCTCGGCGGAGCCGATGTCGTTGACGGCTACCTGCGGCGAGGTGACGGTGGTGGGCATGTGTCGGTTTGCTCCGGACGGATTGTGGTCGGTTGCGGACATTGGAACTTTCGGTACGCTGCGAGATCACCGCGACGATGCGACGACGGACACTGAGGAACGTACCGCACTCACCAACTGTGAAACTCAGCACGGGCCCCTGTTACTCACTACACTGTAGCCGTCGGTGGATCGTCACCCTCGACTACATCGGTACGCCAGTACAGAAGGCACTCGCTGGTTCAGCGTACGCGACCTTGGTCGGCACGGGCAAACCGGTCCGCACGCCACGCCGGGATAAGGTTTCAGCGTGTCGGAAGATCGCCATGCGCAAGCAAACGCACTGCTGGGAACCACCGGAACCGCGCGCACACGAATCGGTTCCGCCGCCAGTCAGCACGCCAGTCGCCGGTGGTGGGACGCCGACGCGATCCAATACCACGAGACCCACGCCGACTTCCTCGGCGTCGACTCCCCCGGTGGCGAGTTCGTCTGGTGTCCGGAGGGTCTGCACGAGGGCGATATGCGCCTGCTCGGCGATATCGAGGGTAAGCGGATCCTGGAGATCGGGTGCGGTTCGGCGCCCTGTTCGCGCTGGCTGGCCGGACACGGCGGACTGCCGGTCGGCCTGGATCTGTCACGGGGAATGCTGGAGCGCGGACTCGCGGCGATGGCGCACGGTGGGCCGACGGTGCCGCTGGTCCAGGCGGGCGCCGAGGATCTGCCCTTCGCCGACGCCAGTTTCGACCTCGCCTGTTCGGCCTTCGGCGCCATTCCGTTCGTCGCCGATTCCGCGCGGGTGATGCGCGAGGTGGCCAGGGTGCTCCGCCCCGGCGGACGCTGGGTGTTCTCGGTGAACCACCCGCTGCGCTGGATCTTCCCCGACGATCCGGGCCGGGCCGGGCTGACCGCGGCCATCCCGTACTTCGACCGCACCCCGTATGTGGAGGTGGACGCGGACGGCACACCGACCTACGTCGAACACCATCGCACGATCGGTGATCGGGTCAGGGAACTCGTCGCCGCCGGTCTCGTCGTCGAGGACATCGTCGAACCCGACTGGCCGGAATGGCTCGACCGGGAATGGGGGCAGTGGAGTCCGCTGCGCGGCGAGATCTTCCCGGGGACCGCCATCTTCGTCAGCGCCAAACCGGCGAGCTGACGGCATCCGCCCCGCTCACACAGCCGGGTGGGTGTTTGCCGGTGGATTACTACCGAGGCCGACCCGGTCGGGGACAGGCGATCGACGATCAGGTTGCGGCCTCGTTCGCCGAATGCGATGCCAGGACCCGGCAGGCGCTGCTGTCACGAGTCCGTGGCATCGACCGACGAGATCAGAGCAGGCGGACGTTATCGGCCTGCGGACCCTTCGGGCCCTGCGTCACCTCGAATTCCACGCGCTGTTCATCATCGAGGCTGCGGAAACCGCTGCCACCGATGGCGCTGAAATGGACGAACACATCCGCGCTTCCGTCGTCAGGGGCGATGAAGCCGAAGCCCTTGTCCGCGTTGAACCATTTGACAGTGCCTTGCATCGCTCGCTCCTGAAGTAGGGGATTGCTGGTGGATCGCTGTACATCCTGCCCGCTCCCACCCCGGAAACGCGGTATTTGGCCGCGCTCATGTCGCGGTGTCATCGCCCCGTCGTCTCGGTGGACGTCCCGCCTGTTCGAGCGCGAGGCGTAACGCGAATTCGATCTGGGCGTTGATGCTGCGCAGGTCGTCGGCCGCCCACTTGGCCATGGCCTCGTGGACGGCCGGGTCGAGACGGAGCAGTAGCTTCTTGCGTTCGACCATGCCGGGACTCAGTTGTAGAGAGTGCCGGCGTTGACGACGGGCTGGGTCGCGCGGTCGCCACACAGCACCACCAGAAGATTGGAAACCATTGCGGCCCTTCGCTCCTCGTCGAGTTGCACGACACCCTGGGCGGTGAGTCGATCCAGGGCGAGACCGACCATACCGACCGCGCCCTCCACGATGTGGGTGCGGGCCGCGACGACCTGGGCGGCCTGCTGACGCACCAGCATCGCCTGGGCGATCTCGGGGGCGTAGGCGAGGTGGGTGATGCGGGCCTCCAGCACCTCGATACCCGCCAGCTCGGTGCGCTCGCGCAACTCGACGGTCAGTTCCTCCGCCACTTCGGCCCCGTCACGCAGGCTGGTGCGTTCGGCGTCGTGCGCGTCGTAGGGGTGGGTCGTGGCCAGATGGCGGACCGCGGCCTCGGACTGGGTCTCGACGTACTCCTCGTAGTCGTCGACGGCGAATGCCGCCTTGAAACTGTCGACCACGCGGTAGACGACCACCGCGGCGATTTCGACCGGATTGCCGTCCGCGTCGTTGACCTTGAGTTTCTGGGTCTCGAAATTGCGCACGCGCAGCGAGATGCTCTTGCGATCGGTCAGGGGCACGACCGAGTAGAAGCCCGGTTCGCTCACCGACCCGATGTAGCGGCCGAAGAACTGCACCACCTTCGCCTCGTTCGGGTTGATCACCGTCAACCCGGTCGCCAGCAGCAGGAGCACCACCACGACGACGGTCGCCACGATCGCGGCGACCAGCGCGGGGACATTCCCGCCGTCCGCGGCGGCGACATAGCCGACGGCGGCCGCGGCGCCGAAGAAGAGGGTGAGCACCAACCAGGCCAACAACACGAGAAAACCGTTGACGTGGAAAGCGGACCTGAGCTTCATGACATCCTCCGGGTATCAAAGTGATATCACTACGATAGCGCATACGGCCGTGGCGGCAAGACCCGATCGCGCGCTCGGCCGAGACACGGGGGCTGACTCCCGGGTAGGTGCCATTGGCCCCTAGATGGGCGGCGTACACCCTGACACAGTGGTGCGCGCCGTTGCCCCCGATGCCGAAAGTGATCGCGAACGATGCTGCCGCAGCTCTGGATCATCCTGCCGTACACGGCATTTGCCTCGTTCGTCATCGGCCACGTCTGGCAGTACCGCCGCGATCGGTTCCGTGCCTTCACCGCCGCGCCCGACACCGATCGTGCGCAGCGCACGGGTCGGGCGGGGTTCCGGACCGGATTCGCGCTCGTGATCGCGGCGCGGGTGATCGACCTGCTCACCTCCGGGCCCGACAACCATCCCGTCGGCGGACTGTTCATCGGCCTGGTCGTCGTGGAATGCGCGGGTGTCGTGGCGGCGTCGGCAGGCGCGGTGCTGCTGTTCCTGCCCGATCTGATCGCCGCGCCACCGCGCGAGAGCGTCACCCCGCTCGACCGGATCACCTTGCCCGCGCTGGCGGCGGGCCTGTTCTCGGGGATCATCGTCCGGTTCGACCCGAATTCCACCGGGGATCGCTATCGCACCGCGGAAACCCTTTTCGCCTGGGTCCGCTCGCTGTTCACCCTGCACCCGCAGACCGAAACCATCCGGAACGCGCCGTTCATCTACCAGGCGCGCGGTCTGATCCTGCTGCTGATCGTCGGAATCTGGCCCTACACCCGGCTTTCCGGAATGTTCGCCGGACCGGTGGTGCGATGGATACGCCGGAATCCGGGGGTGGCGCGCGCCGGGCGCGACGACTCGTCTCCGGTCGCCGAGAAATAGACCCGGCGCGGCACGGTCGCATCGGAGGCCGTTCCCCGTGGGGGACGAAACAAACCGGAATTCGGGGGCAGCGAATACCGCCAACCCGCACTCGAAATCGCGTGATCGCCGTGAAGATCACATCTGCATCGTCCGGTGCCGTTCGTCGGGGAACGTCCAACGGTAAGGAATGGAGACCCATGTTTATCAAGAAATTGGTGACGACGGCGTTCATGGCCATCGCCGCCACCGGAATCGCGACCGCGACAGCGCAGGGAGAGGCCGGTCTGGCCGACGTCTCCTTCGACGCGACCGACGGCCCGATCGCCTACACGGCGAGTCTGGCCGCCGACCACTCGAGCGCGCTGGTCTCCTTGGCTTCGGGCACGTTCGTCGTGACACCCGACGCGGTCGAGGTCCGCGCGGACGACGGCGCGGTGGTCGGCAGCATTCCGACGACACTGCGCACGGACGCGGGACAGAGTTTCGAGGTCACCCCCGTCGTCGACGCCTCGGCCACGCAGTTGAGTCTGACCCCGGTCGGCGGCCCGCTCTCGCGCGACATTCCCGGTACCCACGAGGTGGGCGGCCCGATCACCGTTCTCGCGGGCGCCGGTATCGGCTGTCTGATCGGCATCGCGCTCGGCATCTGGTTCTTCGTCGTCGGCGCCATCGCCGGCTGCGCCATCGGCGCGGTCATCGGCGCCGGGGTGGGATTCCTCTTCGTCCCCGGACCGTGATGCGGTAGCACCGAATACGCTGTGGGCCGGGCCGCCGTCGCGCACCCGGCCCACAGCCGTATTTTCTTGTCGCTACACAGTTTTCAGAGCAGTCGGGAGAGAAACGCTTTCGTGCGTTCATGTTCCGGGTTGGCCAACACCTCGCGGGGCACGCCCGCCTCGACGACCACCCCGCCGTCCATGAACACCAGACGATCGGCGACCTCGCGCGCGAAACCCATCTCGTGGGTCACCACCACCATGGTCATACCGTCGCGGGCGAGTTCACGCATCACTTCGAGTACCTCGCCGACCAGTTCCGGATCCAGCGCCGAGGTCGGTTCGTCGAAGAGCATCAATTTCGGATCCATCGCCAGGGCGCGCGCGATGGCGACACGCTGCTGCTGGCCGCCGGAGAGCTGCGCCGGATAGGCATTCGCCTTGTCGCCCATACCGACCCGGTCCAGCAATTCGTTCGCCCGCGCGACGGCTTCGGCCTTGCGAATTTTCTTGACCTGCGTCGGCGCCTCGATGATGTTCTCCAGGGCCGTCCGGTGCGGGAACAGGTTGAAATGCTGGAAGACCATGCCGATGTCACGGCGCTGCGCTGCGGCGACGCGCGGATGCAGTTCGTAGAGTTTGTCGCCCTTCTCCCGGTAACCGACCAGATCGCCGTCGACGTAGAGCCGTCCGGCGTTGACCCGCTCCAGATGGTTGATACACCGCAGGAACGTCGACTTACCCGAACCGGACGGCCCGATCAGGCACAGCACCTCACCGCGTGCCACCTCGAGCGAGATGCCGTTGAGCACCTGGAGCGCGCCGAAACTCTTGCACACCCGGTCGGCGAGGATCATCGGCGGAATGTCGACCCCGACCTCCGCCCCCTTCGAGAGATCATGACTCATTTCGGATTCACCACACCCCGCGCGTCGGCCAGTTGCTGCAATTGCTTGGCGGTCAACTGCCTGGATATCCCGCGCGAGTAGTAGCGCTCCAGGTAGAACTGCCCGACCATCAGCACGCTGGTGATGACCAGATACCAGGTGGCGGTGACCATGAGCAGCGGAATCGGCTGGAAGTTCACGCCGTAGATATCGCGGGCACGGCCGAACAGGTCCGTACTCAACGGAATCGCGGTCACCAGCGACGTGGTCTTGAGCATGCCGATGAATTCGTTGCCGGTCGGCGGGATGATCACCCGCATCGCCTGCGGCAACACCGTGCGGCGCATGGTCTGCGTCCACGACATGCCGAGCGCGGTCGACGCCTCGCGCTGCCCCTCACCGACGGAATTGATTCCGGCGCGCACGATCTCGGCCATGTACGCGGCCTCGTTCAGGCCGAGCCCGAGGACGGCGAAGGCGAAGGCCGCCTGCAACCCCTGCACGTCGAGATGGAAGAACTGCGGGCCGAACGGGATGCCGAGGGCGATCTGACGGTACAGCGAGGGCACCAGGCCCCAGAACACCAACTGCACGTAGACCGGCGTACCGCGGAAGATCCACAGGTACACCCACGCGGTCGAGCGCAGCACCGGATTCGGCGAGAGCCGCATCACCGACAGGATCGTTCCGAGCACGACGGCGATGGCCATGGCGATCACCGTCAGTTCGAGGGTGACGACCACGCCCGCGAGGATCCTGGTGTCGAACAGGTACTTGCCGTAGGTGTTCCACTGGTAGGCCTCGTTGGTGGCGGCGCCGTAGAGGAACAGTCCCAGCAGCACGAGGACGACGGCGGCGGCGATCCAGCGGCCGGGGCGGCGCAGCGGAACCGCTCTGATCGGTTCCGGTTCGCCCCCTGCCGCACCGCGTCCGGGTTCGCCGGACACGGTGCCGGGCACGGAATCCGACATCGATCAGCTCTCGGCGCCGTTGATGACCGATTCGGTGATCGCGCCCTCCTGCACACCCCAGTTCTCGGTGATGGTCTTGTACTGCCCGTTCTTGATCAGATGGTTGAGTGCCGACTGGAGCGCCTTCGCCAGCGGCGAATTCTTCGGAACGGCCCAGCCGTAGGGGGCGGAGTCGAACACCGAACCCGCGGCCTCGATCTTGCCGTCACTCTTCTTGATCGCGTACGCCGTCACCGGGGAATCGGCGGACATCGCGTCGACCTGCCCGAGAACCAGCGCGTTGGTCGCGGCGCTCTGCTCGTCGAACGGTTTGATATCGATCGCGGGCTTACCCGCGGCGACGCAGGCATCGCTCTTGGCGGGCACCTCTTCGGTGTGCTCGATGGTGGTGGCCTGCACCGCGACCTTCTTGCCGCAGGCGTTGCCCGGGTCGACCGGCTTGCCGATCTGCTGCGCCCACTGGACGCCCGCCTTGAAGTAGTCGGTGAAATCGACCTGCTGTTGACGTTCCTTGGTATCGGTGATCGACGACATGCCGACGTCGTAGGTGCCCGCCTGGATCGCCGGGATGATCTTCTCGAACGCGGATTCGACGTATTCGACCTTCACGCCGAGGACGGAGCCGACGGCGTCCAGGAGGTCGACGTCGAATCCGACGATCTTGCCGTCGGCGTCCTTGTACTCGTTGGGCTGATACGGGACGTTCACGCCGACGACGAGTTTGCCGGACTGCGTGATCTTCTCGGGAAGTGTCGCCGCGATCGCGTCGACCTTGTCCACCGACACCTTCGGAACGGCCGGGCCGGATTCCTCGGTGTTGTTGCTACAGCCCGTCAGTATCAGCGCACCGCCCGCCACGACGCATACGGCCCGTAGGGCGCCCCTGCCAAGAACCGTTCGAACAGACACAGCAGCCCTCCACATTTCGGATAAGGGAAACCCGGGTGTCACCACCCGTTTCCGGAAATGTAGGCGACCGGATCGCTTCGCGCTGGACACTGGGCCCACAGCGTCACGAACTCGTTGCATGTCGTCGAGCGGCCGAAACACCGCACCCGCGCCGCCCCACCCCCGAACCTCACAGCCTGACCAGCGCGTTTGTGATATTCGATGCCCGAACCCGCGTCCGTGGCGTGCGCCGCGCCCCCTGAACGAGTTTTCCGGATAGTAACCGGACCGGTCTTCGATATCGGCCGCCGATCGCCGATCGGCGCGGCACGCCGAAGCGGTTTTCGGACAGGAAACGCCGTGCGATCCCGAAGATGAGCACCTATCGACGGCTCACGGGACAAAATGCTTCCGATGGTCACACGGCCCGAATCCGATCCCGCCGAGCAGCTGGACTGCTTGGTGGAATTGACGTGGCCCGCGAGCAGGCATCTGTGGTGGCGGGCGCGTCACAGCGGCACCGGCGCTCAGATCGCGGCAGCCCTCGACGAACTCGCGGTGCGCGTCGGCATCGACCCGCTGGCCCGCACGCTGCTGCTGCTCGAACGGGCGGGTATCGGATACAGCCTCGCGGTATGGGCGCAGGCGTGCGTCATCGAACACCGCGCCGATACCGTCGATCTGGCGGACCTGCCCGCCGCGCTGCGCGCGCACGCCGATTCGATTCGCGCCCGCGTGCACTGACATTCGATGCTCGACGACGGGTACCGGCCAGAGACCGGGACGTGGCTCCCGAGGCAGGTGCGGTAGGTGCCGATACATGACCGTCACCGTCGGTCGAGGATCACCCGAACGGATTTCCTCGTACACGAGCGAGAACCGCTTGCTGACCGTTGCGGAAGCACCGAGGTGACAGGCTCGGTGTCGTTGATCGTCGGCGGCAAGTCGCCGGGGGCCGGGTGGGTGCTCCCGAGGATCCGGAAAATGGCGATGCTCACCTACGGCAAGCCGGGTGAGCATCTCGAGAGATAGTAGCCCGCCGGGGTTTCGGGCAGTAGCGAATTTCCGAAACCCGGAGACGCCGAGATTCCCGGCGAAAACGCCTTCGCGCCGCCGTCTCGCTCGTGCGGAACAGCGATACCCGGTTCCGGCCCCGCCTCGGGTCCGGGTCCGATTTGCCGGATGCATCGAAATTGCATCGAATAGCGACTACCGTGGATGGTGCGGCGCCGGGATGCGTCGGCGCGGCACACCGATATCCGCATGATCGAGTTCCCGTGATCGCCGTGGGCGAGCGGTCCGCATCGGCCGATCCGTCGACCGGCGGGGTCGCGGGCAGGAGTTGCGATGAAGACTTCCCTCACCCGCCGAGGAGCTGCCGCGTTACTCGCCGCCGCCCCCGCGGCAATCGGCCTGTGTCTACTCGGCACCGCGACCGCGAACGCGGAGACCACGGCATGTCCGGCTCCCGGCACGAGCGCCACCGCGGCCGACGCCGACGGGGCCAGCTGTTCGGCCACCAGCGCGGGCGGCGCCGCGGCCGCGTACGGATTGGGCGGCGACGCCTCGGCCGACGCGGGCCCGACGAGCCTGTCGCTGGCTATCGCCCAGAACGGCGGCGTCGCGACATCGACGTCGACGATGCTGTCCGGCCCCGCGGCGATCGCGCTCGGCCCCGGCGCGACGGTGACGACGGCCGGCGTACGGCCCGGACTCGCCATCGGTATCGCGGGACCGGGCGCGACGGTGACGGTCCCCGGCACGGCCGCGCCGACCTGCACCGGCGGTGTGGGATTCGCCGGAGATTTCCAAACCTTGCAGGGCTGCCTGTCGGTCAGGTAGATACCGAAAGTCTTTGGTGACGTGGTTATTTCACGCAGCTGGTGCATCAAGTGACAGACGCGTCGCGCGACGAAAGCACCGACGCCTGCCTATCGGAAACCTGGCGGTCGCGGACGCACGACCGCCGCACTCCCTCCTCGGTGGCCGACGAACCGGATGACCGGTTCGTCGGCCGAGCGGGAACTCGACGTGTGCACCGAACCCGGTACGGCTTGGACCCGGCCCAGCGGTGCCGCAACACGAGCGCATCCCGAACACCCCGGCACGGCCCGGCGGACCAGCCGCCGAGGACTTCTCGCGGGACAGTAGGGGTACGTGGGTCGGCCGCTGCTCGAAGAAGCGCGCATGGTCCGACTGTGTCCTCGTCGGTCCGGTAGCGCCGAAGTACAACGTCGAGGCCGCGTGGGCCAACTGTTCAGAATCCGCCCGGCAGGTGCGGGCGTGTCCACGACCGCGGGTGCCCACGCCTCATATGACGCAATTTCGATGCACACCCCGGTAGCGACCACGTCCCGCCCTGCGGCGGGACGACTACTGGACGGGCGGCATCACCGGCGTGTTGTCGGTATACCCCTGGACCGCGCCGACGACGGCGCCCGCCGCCGCGCCGACGAGCATGAACGGCGCCGCGACCATGCCGTATCCGATGGCGGCGCCGACGGGTGTCAGCACGAACCATCCGGCGGGCGCGAACACGGTGCCCGCGATGAAACCGGAGACGGCGCCGATGACCGCGCCCGGCGCGGCGATCGGGCTGGCCAATGTCGAACCGACCGACGCGCCGATGGCCGCCGAACCGAGGACGTTCGCGGCGATGCGGTCCGACCGGCCGGGGTCGAAACCGGCCGAGTCGAGCACCTGGGCGAGCCCCGCCTCGGCGCCCGCCGCGGCGTCGTTGACCTGACCTATGGGCTCGGCGGGAATCCAGTCCGGCACACCGACCTGCATGGTCCCGATGCGGACCTGGCCTTGCGGCGCTTCGATCGGAGCGACGGGGGGCGCCATGGCGAAGATATCGGGGACGCGCAACTGGCCCGGGTCGACGTGGACCATCTCGAACGCGGACGGACCCTGCCGTTTGTGGGTGAGGTCGTTGCGCGCGGTCTGCGCGTCGAGCACCTGTTCGGCGACCGCGGTGTACGAGCCGTCCCGGGCGGAGGCCGATTCGTCACCAGATGTCAGGTAGGAGGTGCCCGCGCCCGGTCCCTCGATCGGCGCGGCCGTCGCCACGGAATGTGCGAGCACCGGCGCCACGCCGGCGAACGCCACGACCGCCGCACGAGCGGCCAATGTCCGGCGGGCCGCCGTGTCACGATTTCCCTGCATTACTCAACCTCTCTGATACATCGAAAAAATGGATCTGGTGGGTCGATATCCATGCATCCTCACCCCGTGCCACTCCGAACCGCCCTGTGCGGCACTGCGAAACGCTTCGGAATTCGGTAGCAAACCACCGGCTCCGACGAGGTAGGTCGATCGAACGCTGAAAGTGCGAGGGCGAATCACCGTTGCCACCCGATATCAGCGCGATCATGCTACCGACAGAGAGGGTTGGCGGACAGACTAATTCGCCGGTTGGAGATAATAGTTCTGCGCCCATTTGCTCGAACCGGCGGGAGCGTTGAGCGTGCTGAGCAACTCTACCGCCGCCACCACCATAACCGGACCACCGACGGCGATCGTTCCGAGTATTCCGCCGAGTCCCGCTCCCGCCGCCGCGCCCGCCAGGCATCCGAATCCGAACAGCGGCATGCCGAAGATACATCCGACGACGAGTCCGGCCGCACTGCCGACCATCGCGCCGATCGCGGTGGCGAGACCGAACCGGGTTGAGAACTCGTTCAACGCGGCGTTGTCCTCGAGCGGGGAAGCGACGGGTTCGACAACGGGCGTGGTGGAGGGCTTCGGCGCGCCGGGGACCAACCGCAATTCGGTTCCATTCGCACCCAGCGCCGGTTCGGCCGTCACCTCCCTGTCCCCCATCGTGAATCGCGTCGGCACGCGGACGACCGGCGCGCCGGTGCGATCGAGCACCGTGAAGGCGCGGTGGTCGTCTTCGATGACGAAGGTCCCGCCCGTAAGTGTGGTTTTCACAAGGTGATCCGACGAAGTGATCTTGTATTCGATGTCACGGTCGACGGATTCTTCCGCGTGCGCGGTCACCGGTACGACCACCGCGACCACAGCGCAAGCGACCGACGCGATACGCGAGATTTCGATCACGAAGTATCCTTCTCGATTTCGTGGTTGCGGCCCGAGACATCGGGCCGACGCAGTCCACGGCCGGGTTCGGCCGCTCCGAGCGACGACAAAACCACAGCAGTTATCGAGTGAACGGCTCGTCGGGGAGAAATAGGTGATCGGCCCGAGCAAACGTCGGGAAACGCGGACACTCACGTACCGAAAGTTGGCTTACCCCAAGTTATACGGCCGAACAGAAATCGGTGATACGACGCGAATCGGATGTGGATCCCCCTGCTACCTCGTGAAATGCCCGACTACGACACGTCGGTCAGGCGGGCCGTGTGCCGGAGCGTCGGCAGGTCGGCGTCGCCCGGCCGGATCCGCTCGGCCAGATCGGCGAGCATGGACAACGACGGTGAAGACAGGTCGATGGCCGCGAGCAGCAGCCGCCGCAGCGGGTAGTGCGAGACGGTCGCGACGGCACTGACATCGGTGCGCCGCTCCCCCCGGCGAATTCCGGTGCGGAGCCAGTGCGCGTCGGCGTCGAAGAATTCGGCGAGCGCCTCGACCAGTTCGGGCCGCGGATGGCGGCGGTGCCCGCGACGCAGCATCGATACGTAGGACGCGGAGGTCACCTGCCCCTTGTGCGCCAGCGCTTCGACCAGCGAACGATATTGGAGCGGGCGGCCGTGCCCCGACTCCCAGGCGGTGATCAGCCCGTCGAGACGGGCGGCGAATTCGGCGTCCTCCTGCGACGTGGCGCGTTCGCTCGCCTGCTGCTGGACGTACATGGGCGGCAGATCGGCCCAGGCTACCTGTTCACTTCTCATGCCGTACCTCCGTGAAGTTGCGGGAACACCTCCGCGATATCGCCTCGCGGATCGGTCGTCGCCGAGGCGGACGGGAGGAGGTTCCCGTTTTCGTATGCACGATCGCTCTGACTCTTCGACAGTGGCGCCGCACCGTTACACAGCGGCCACCACGACCACGGCTCTCGGTTGCCAGTGGATCGCACACGGAGGTGCCATCGCACGCGCCGCCATATCCGTCGGTCATAGCCGTGGACTCTAGCGAGCAGATCCATGCAGATCACGGATTTACCGGATTGATATCAATCAAATTTTTCGGCACACTGTTTCCGGTAGCCGATGCTTTGCGTCATGCCAACCGGTCGGTTATCAGCAACCGTTTCCGCGGATCCGCGAGGGACCGATCGAATCAGCCCTCAGGTCCACGACGACCGGACCGAACAGACTCGAATCCTGAAAATCGCGACTCGCACAAGGCGATTGCCCGCTGCACTCCCCCATTCGCTCCCCGGGCGTAACACCGCGCCCCACCTCGATCGACGTCTTGACGAGCACTCGTTCCACGATCACCGCCGATATTCGAGAGGGACGGCACACCGATTGCGATACCGACGGAATCCGAGCGCCACCGCGTTCCGGTGCCGGGATAAGCGGCACCGCTCGCGCATGGCGTACCTTCAACGCTGCACCGCGGGATTCGATCGACACTCGGAACTGTTGTCCGAGGAGATGTCACCGACAGGGCGGGTCACCTGAGCAATCCGTGACCGTGAGCCACGCGAACTACCCCCGAACACAGATAGACCGCTCCGATTTCCGAAGTCATGTCTCTGTACACGTCAGGAGTATTCATGCAGGGCACGGTGAAATGGTTCGACGAGACCAAGCATTTCGGCTTCATCGCCGCCGCGGACGGCAGCGCCGATCTGCTCGTCGAGAGCAAGGACATCCCCGACGAGTTCCGTCATCTGATCGAGGAGGGCTGCCCCGTCGATTTCCGGGTCGTCGTCGGCATGAAGGGCCCGCAGGCACAGCAGGTCCAGCCGAGCGGCGTGCGATTCCAGTCGACACCCACACCGCTGGTCACCGATACCGACGAAGCCGCGGCAGCGCAGGCGCGGTGCGCGTGAGCGCGCGCCCGTGCGCACCGGCGTGCCCGATCCGGTGACACTCCCGGGAACGGCTGGTCTCGATGTGGCGACCAGCCCCGCACCGGATTCCGAACCCGTCGATCGACGACTGGCGCTCATCGAGCGGAAGTTGATCGAGCAGTGGGAAGCGGCGCCGTTTCCCCGGCTCGCGGAAACCCCCGCCGACAACGGTGTCGGCGACCGCACCGCGGACGACCCGTACTGGCGGTTCCTGCGCCTGATGCCGCGCGCGGGTGTCGAACCGGGCGATCGCTGGGCCGTCGCGTTCAGTGATTCCGTGCGCGACCTGCTGGTACGCACCTACGCGTCGTCGATACCCTCCCCCGCCGACATCTCCTGGATCCGCGAGATATCGGCCGGGCACGATCTGCTCGAGATCGGCGCGGGCAGCGGCTACTGGGCGTGGCAACTGCGTCAGGCCGGAGCCGACGTGATCGCGGTGGACAACAAATCCGCGACGTGGGACCACATGTGGACCGATGTCGCGTTCGGCAATACCGCCGACGCCTGCCTGCACGCCCAGCGCGCGCTGCTGCTCGTCCATCCGCCGCGCGAGTCGGCCATGGCCCAGACCGCGCTGGACTTCTACGACGGCGATCTGCTGATCTACGCCGGGGACGAGACCACCGCCGCCTCCCGGGGCTTCCATGCCACGCTCACGCAGAAGTGGACCGAGATCGGCGCCGCTCCCCACCATCCGACCTATGTCGGCGTTCCCTGCCGACTGCGGGCGTTCCGACGCCGCTGAGGGTGTCAACCGGCCTTGTTCGACGCGTTCTCGTCGATCAGGTCGTGCAGCTCCGCGAGACTCCACGGCGGGGATTCCGCGTGGTCGCGGTAGCCGAGCACGGCGGTCTTGGGGCGTTTGAATCGCCCGATGAAACCGCCCGCGCCGATGAAGATCCTGCCGGTGACATCGGCCGCCTTCTCCGAGGCCAGGTAGAGGTAGAGCTGCGCGACGTGTTCTGCGGGCGGAGCATCGAGCGCGCCGCCCATCGCGACCTCGTCGAGTATGCCTCGGCGATACAGGTCCAGGATCCGCGCCTCGTAGGCGAGTCCGGACGACAGACGGGTCTTCGCGCCGGGACACACGATATTGGCCCGGATGCCGTACTCGCGCAGTTCGGCGGCCATCGCCAGGGTCAGGCTGGTCACCGCGCCCTTACCCGCCGCGTACCCGGTCCCGCCGTAGTCGCCGAGATAGGCGAACGAACTCGTGTTGATGATCGATCCTCGCCCCTGCTCGACCATGCGCGGCGCGGCGGCACGGCAGGTGTTGAACACCGTCGTCAGATGCGAATCGAGCAGCGCGCGCCATTCCCATGGTTTGACGGTGAGTATCGAGGACGCGGGCGGTTCGGCCGCTCCCGCGCAATTGACCAGGATGTCGATGGCGCCGAAGGTGGCGGCGCAGGTGCTCACCAGTTTGTCCGCGACGACCTCGTCGGCCGCCGAGCCCGCGACACCGACGACGCGGTTGCCCGACATGCGGATCGCGTTGGCCGCGCGTTCGACGGCGGCCTCGTTACGTCCGTTGACGACCACCCCCGCGCCCTGTTTGGCAAGTGCGGCGGCGACGGCGAACCCGATGCCGCTACTGCCGCCCACTACCACTGCCCCGCGCCCCCACAGCACACCTTGACCAGTCATTCGATCGTTCCACTCGATTCACACGGCAGCGTTCGGACAGCGGGGGTATGAACGGCTTTCGCCGACGATCCCGGCATGAACACTGTTCCAGACAGTTGTCCAGACACTATCACTCCGATGAGTTCGTGTCAGCCGTATCCCCTGGACCGGAAACAATTCGCGGGATCCCGCTCGGCTGTCGACCGAACAGGGGCGCCGGCCCTGTCGCCGAGTCAGAAACCCGAATCGACACCGGCGAAGAGAATCTCGAAGACCAGCGGGGTCTTCGGGCTGTTCACCGTCGGCGGCACGTACGGGGCGCCCTGATTCGTATCGGTGACCAGGTAGTCGGAATGGCTGCCGCGCACCGGATCCACGACGCCGTCGCAGTGCGGACCGCCGGTCGCGTTCACCTTGGGCAGGTCGTTCGGGTACTTGTACGACGGAGCGGGGAACATGAAATTGGTGTTGAACGCGGCACCCGGTTGCAGACCGCCGACGAAACCCTCGGCGTCCGGCATGACCTGCGCGATTCCGACGATGACGCACGTGAGCACCGGCGAGTAGGCGTCGAGCAGCGCGGCGGTCGGACGCAGCAGATCCAGCGCCGTGCTCGAGGAGCGCTCGTTCTCCGCGAGGACGCTCCCGCCGGTGTCGGCCAGTCCGATCAGATCGAGCAACAGCGCGTCCAGCCGCTGCTGGTTCTCGGCCACGGTCGCGCTCGTATACGTCGCGTTGTCGACCGTGCGCAGCAGATCGGTCGCGGCGTCGGCGTAGAGATCGCCGACCTGCCCGGTCGCGGCCAGATCCCGTTGCAACGCGGGCAGACTCGGATTGATCTCGCGCAGCACCGAATCCGCTCTGGTCAGCAATTCGCCGAGGGTGTCGCCCCGCCCTTCGAGCGCGGTGCCGAGGGCCGCGAGCGTGGCGTTGAGCCGACCGGGCTCGACCTGGGCGAGGACCGCCGACAATCGCTCGAACAGGGTGTTCCACTCCACCGTCACGGACTCGGCCCGCACCAGTGCACCCGGTCGCAGCGAGGCCGACGTAGGCGCGGGCGGCGCGACGAAATTGACATACTTCGCGCCGAACACGGTGGTGGAGCGAATCTCGACCAGCGCGTTGGCCGGCACCCTGCGCAACGCGTCGGGATCGATCGCCAGTCGCAGCGCGACCCGATCGGCCCGGTAGTCGATCGAGGCGACCCGGCCGATCTCGACACCGCGCATACGTACCTTCGCGTCCGGGTCGAGCACGAGACCGCTACGCGGCGCCTCGACCGTCACCGCGACCGTCGAGGTGAAACCGCCCGCGAAGGAGACCATCGCCAGCACCGCCACGGTGACGATGGTGAGGATCATCGCCAACCCGGCGAGTTTGAGCCGTAGTGCCGACCACAGCCATCGCGCCCACCCCTGCCGAGGCGGTGTCGACGGACGCGGACGCTCGACCTGCGTGTCGGACGCGATGTGCTGTTGTGAATTCACTGCTCACCTCTTGGAGAACGACGCGCGACGGGCTGTTTCGCGCACGCCTTCGGTTCGTTGGGGGGACCATCGATCCGTAGCGGGATCTCCCACGGTTCCCTTGCCCGCGCCCAGCCAGCCATAGTACTGTCCAGACACGTGTCCATCATATGTATGGACAGCAAGCTTGGGGAAGGAATCCAATGACTCTGCTGAAACCGAAGCGGGTGTCCGGAGGCGAGCACGAACACGGCCACCTCGAGGAATTTCGGGTCGACCCCATCGCCCTGATGCGTCGCGTCCGCGAGGAATGCGGCGACGTCGGATCCTTCGAACTCGCCGGTCGCCACGTGATCATGCTGTCCGGCGCGGAAGCCAACGAATTCTTCTTCCGGGCCGGCGACGAGGATATGGACCAGGGCGCGGCCTACCCCTTCATGAAACCCATCTTCGGCGAGGGCGTCATCTTCGACGCGCCACCGGAGCGGCGCAAGGAAATGCTGCACAACCAGGCACTACGCGCCGAACACATGCGCGGGCACGCCGCGACCATCGCCCGCGAGGTCGACCAGATGCTGGCGGGCTGGGATGACGAGGGCGAGATCGATCTGCTCGACTTCTTCGCCGAACTCACCATCTACACGTCCTCGGCGTGCCTGATCGGTACCAAGTTCCGCAACGAACTCGACGACCGGTTCGCGCACCTCTACCACGACCTCGAGCGCGGCACCGACGCACTCGCCTACGTCGATCCGTACGCGCCGATCGAGAGTTTCCGCCGCCGCGACGAGGCGCGCGTGGAACTGGTCGCGCTGGTCCAGGGCATCATGGACGCACGCAAGGCCAAGCCGCCCGCGACCAAGGCCGATCGCGACATGCTCGACGTGCTCGTGTCGGTGCCGGACGAGGACGGCAATCCGCGTTTCAGCGCCAGCGAGATCACCGGCATCTTCATCTCGATGATGTTCGCCGGGCATCACACCACCTCCGGGACCGCGGCGTGGTCGATCATCGAACTGCTGCGCCATCCCGAAGTGCTGGAGTCGGTGGTCACCGAACTCGACGAGCTCTACGCCGACGGCTCCGAGGTGAGTTTCAACGCGCTGCGCCAGATCCCGCAGCTGGAGGCGGTGCTGAAGGAGACCTTGCGCCTGCATCCGCCGCTGATCATCCTGATGCGCATCGCCCAGGGCGAATTCGACGTCTGCGGGCATCGGATCGCCCCCGGCGACATGGTCGCGGCCACCCCCGCGATCTCCAACCGGATCGCCGAGGACTTCCCCGAACCCGACCGCTTCGATCCGAGCCGCTACATCGATCCGAACCAGGCCGATCTGATCAACCGGTGGACCTGGATTCCGTTCGGCGCGGGCCGCCATCGGTGCGTCGGCGCGGCCTTCGCGCTCATGCAGCTCAAGGCGATCTTCTCGATTCTGTTGCGGGACTGGGAGTTCGAGATGACACAGCCGTCGGAGAGCTACCGCAACGATCACAGCAAGATGGTGGTGCAGTTGCAGAAGCCGTGCACGGTCCGTTACCGCCGCCGACGACGCACCGAGGAAGCCTGACCGATGTGCGACCGCGCGTCGCGGTCAGCGCCGACAGCGGTGATCGCCCTCCGAGAATTCTCGGAGGGCGACCCGCTCGGGTGACGATTCAGAGCAGCACCACCGAACGCAGCACGTCACCGTTATGCATCCGGGTGAAGGCGTTCTCGACCTGGTCGAGGCCGATGGTCTCGGTGACGAAGGCGTCCAGCGGCAGTCGGCCCTGGAGGAACAGGTCGATGAGCATCGGGAAATCCCGCGACGGCAGGCAGTCGCCGTACCACGACGATTTCAACGCGCCGCCGCGCTCGAACAGGTGCAACAGCGGCAGTTCCAGCGACATCTCCGGCGTCGGCACTCCGACCAGGACCACCGTGCCCGCGAGATCGCGCGCGTAGAACGACTGGGTGTAGGTTTCGGGCCTGCCCACCGCGTCGATCACGACATCGGCACCGAAACCGCCGGTCAGCGCCTGAATAGCGGCCACTACGTCCCCCGAGCCCGCGTGCACCGTATCGGTCGCGCCGAGTCCCTCGGCGGTCACCAGTTTTCGCTCGTCGAGGTCGACGGCGATGATCTTCGCCGCACCCGCGAGCGACGCGCCGAGGACCGCGGCCGCGCCGACACCGCCGCAGCCGATGACGGCCACCGAATCGCCACGCGAGACATTGCCGGTATTGAGCGCCGCGCCGAGCCCGGCCATGACACCGCAGCCGAGCAGACCCGCGACCTGCGGCGGAGCCGCCGGGTCGACCTTGGTGCACTGCCCGGCGGCCACCAGGGTCTTCTCGGCGAACGCCCCGATGCCGAGCGCGGGACTCAACGGCGTGCCGTCGGCGAGTGTCATCACGCCGGTGGCGTTGGCCGTGTCGAAGCAGTACCACGGGCGACCGCGCTTGCAGGCCCGGCATTGCCCGCAGACCGCGCGCCAGTTGAGGATCACGTAATCGCCCCGGGCCACCTCGGTGACACCGGGACCGACCGCGGACACGATTCCGGCCGCCTCGTGACCGAGCAGGTACGGGTAGTCCGTGCCGATCCCGCCCTCGCGGTAGTGCAGGTCGGTGTGGCAGACCCCGCACGCCTCGATATCGACGACGACCTCACCCGGCCCCGGATCCGGTACGAGAATCGTTTCGACGGAGACGGGTTCGCCCTTTCCCCGGGCTACCACTCCGCGCACTTCGTAGGTCATGTAGAGCCTTTCGTCTCGACGGCGGATCGGACGGGGTCACGCCGGGAGCGGTGCAACCCGGCCGCGGCACGCCCGGCCACCGGCGGCAGATCCAGATAGGTGCGCAGGCCGGGTTCGGCCGCGACGACGTAGGGAATCGCGTTGACGCAATGCATCGCGGTGGCGACGATGCCGGGATCGGTCGCGGTCGGATCGGACACGTGCCCGTGCATTCCGGTGAATGTCGTCGTCGATCCGGGATCGCCGACGATCTCGATCTCGTAGCGCTGGCCCGCCGGGCCGAAACTCCAGGGCGGATCGAGATGCTCCTCCCCCATGAACCAGTTCACCGCGGCGGTGATCACCGGTGTTCCGTCGACGGTGCCCTGCCAGCGGTAGCGTTGGGCCGCGACGTGACCGGGCGCTATCTCCCCGATCGGCGAGTCGATCGGTGCGGTGGCGACGGCGATGTCGTGCGTGACGGTCAGATCCGGATCGAGGTCGAACCCGAGTTCGTCGGCGATCATCCAGACCGATTGGCTGTAGCCGCCCGCGAGCATCTGGACCATCGGACTCGCCGCGGCCTTGTCGGGCGTCGCGCCGAACAGCATCCAGTCCCGCACCACCTCGGGCGCGGCGTAGGTGCGGATATCGGAGAACTCCTCGGCGCGCACCGCCGTCACCGAGCCGGACAGCGCCGAGATCACCAGCGGCAGCCGCTCGGTGATACCGCCAGGATGAATTCCGGTGCCGTGCAGCGTGACTCCCGCCTCACGACACAGCGAGTCGTACCGTTCGCGCTCCTTGGCGCGCGGATAGAACCAGCCGAGCGGGGTGACGACGTTCTTGCCCGAGGACAGGATCGCCCGCAGTACCGCGGGATCGGCCATGAAGGGGCTGTACAGCACACAGTCGGCGTCGATGGCGAGCAGTGCGTCGATATCGGTGGTCGCCCGGACTCCGATCGGCGCGCGGCCGATCAGTTCACCCAGATCGCGGCCGTCCTTGTGCGGGCTGTGCACCCACGCACCGACCAGTTCGAGGTCGGGGTGGTCGAGGACGGCGCCGATCGCGGCCTGCCCGAGGCCGCCGGTCGCCCATTGGATCACCCGTGGCATCAGTCCTCCCGGTGATCCGGCGGACGAGCGGCGACGTGGTTCCTGGCCCATCCGTAGTCGGGTTTGCCGCTGGGTGAGCGCACGATGGTTTCGGTGACCCAGATCTGTTTGGGCACTTTGTATCCGGCCAGATAGCGGCGCACGTGCGCGAGCACGGCCGCGAATTCGACGGGTTCGGCGCCGACCGGCGAGACCACCGCGGCGACCTGCTGCCCCCACCGCTCGTGCGCGACGCCGACGACCACGGCGTCGTAGATCGCGTCGTGCGATTTCACGACGCCCTCGACCTCTTCGACGAACACTTTCTCGCCGCCGGTGTTGATCACCATATTGCCGCGACCGAGCAGGGTGATCGAGCCGTCGAGTTCGGAGCGGGCCCGATCGTCGGTCACCACGATGCGCGCGCCGTCGACGGTTTTGAACAGGCGGTCGGTCTTGACGGGGTCCTTGTAGTACCCGATGGGTACCGCGCCCTTCTTGGCCAGCCAGCCCTCGGCACCCGGCTCGACCGGCACACCGTCGGCGTCGACGACCACGGCTCCGCGGCCGGTCTGCACACGCGGACCGCGCGCGGGATCGTCGTCCTTCTGGGCGAATCCGATTCCGCCGAAACCGGTTTCGGACGAGCCGATGGAATCGGAGACCACCGAGGACGGGAACTGTTCGAGCAGCGCGTTCTTCACCGGCTGCGACAGCAGTGCCGCGCCGGAGGCGATCGCGAGCAGCGAGGAGGTGTCGACCGGTTCCGCCGCGTAGCTGTCGAGCAACGGACGGGCCATCGCGTCGCCGGTGATCACCAGAACGTGCGCCCGATGGGTCGCCACCGCCTTCCAGACCGCTCCCGGCTCGAACCTCGGCGACAGGATCACCGCGTTGCCCGACCACAGCGCCGCGAAGGTCGGCATCATGGCCGCGGCGTGGATCAGCGGCGGCAGGACGAACCAGGTACTCGGGTCGCCCTGCGCACCGGTGCGCGACTGCTGGTATTCGTCGGCGACGGGTTCACCGGAGTAGAAGTCGATACCGCCGCCGAGTACCCGCCACATGTCCTCCTGACGCCACATCACGCCCTTGGGCATTCCGGTGGTGCCGCCGGTGTACATCATGAAGAGGTCGTCGCCGCCGCGGTCGATCACCGGACGCGCGGGTGACCCCGTCGCGATGACGGTCTCGTAATGCGCGACACCGGATTCCGCGTCGGGCACGCCCGCGCCGGAATCGTCGTCGACCTGGATCACGTAGCGCAGCAGTGGCGCCGCCGACCGCGCCTGCCCGACCGCCTCGCGGTAGCGGGCGTGATGGACGAGCACCGCGATATCGGAGTTCTCGTACAGGTAGGACAACTCCGCCGCGCCGTAGCGGTAGTTGACGTTGATGGGGACCGCCGCGAGTTTGAAGCAGGCGATCAGGGTTTCGATGGTCTCCACGCTGTTGTGCATCTGGAATCCGACGTGGGTGCCGTTGCCGACACCCACGCTCGCGAGGTGGTGTGCCAGCCGGTTGGCCCTGGCGTCCAGATCCGCGAAGGTGACCCGACGATCCTCGTGGATCAGCGCGATCCGCTCGGGCATCGCGTCGACGGCGTGTTCGAACAGATCGGCGAAATTCTCGGCCATATCACTTCATCTCCGGTCACACGACCGTCAGGGGCAGCGGGATACCACGATCGGTGAAGGCGAAATCGGCGCCGGTACTGAACCGGGTGATCGCCACCTCCGACGCCTCGCGGAAGGTTTTGTCGCCGAGGGTGATCTCGACGGTGAAACCGTCCGGTGACGCCGAGATGACCCGCGGCGTGAATCGCGGGTTCACCCCGCGCACCATCGCCTCGAGCGGGCCCGGGTGGTCCGGGGTGAGCATGGCGGGCCAGGTGCCGTCACGATGGGCGCCGGTGTCGTTCGGCACATGCAGTTGCACCGCACCGGGCGTATCGGTGATCTCGATTCCCGTGTAGGACAGCGGATTCAACGCCGGATGCAGGCGCAGCACCTGGACCAGCGCCGCGACGTCGTCACCGAGACGCAGGCTGTTGCGGATGCGTTCGGAGGCCAGTCCCGCGATGCCGGTGAACTGCTTGCGGCCGATCTCGGCGGCGGCATCCGCGTCGGCACGCGAGCGGACCGCGATCATGAACCCGAGCGTGAGCAGGTGCTGTTGCAAGCAGACCTCTTCGGCCATGCGTACCAGGGCGGACTGTGAGAAATCCGGGAAACGCAGATCGCTCAGCAGCGGGCCCGAGTAATCGGACATGCCCTCCGACGTGGGGTCGACGGCAGGCAATTCCACCCCGGCCGCGACCGACCCGGCGACCAGTTCCGAGTTGGGCGGAACCGGCGGCGGCACATGCGAATCGGAGATGATGACGGTCCACGCGCAGACCGGGCGCCGATCGGCGGGCCGACGCGGCGGCCGGTGGATCGGGCGGACCTGCGCGTACGGGTTGGTGGCGAGCGCGGTGGCGTCGAAAGTCGGATCCTCGATGTCGTGACACATCGAGACGACGAACTCCTCGCCCATCGGTTCCACATCGGCGAGCGCGCCGCAGTGATCGAGCCAGAATTCGCCGTGATCGTGATCGTCTACGCGGTAGCGGAAATCCATGAACTGCGGCGGGGCGCCGATATCGAGCTGGAGCCCCTTGAAGATGGTTTCCACACTGTCGCCGGTGAATTTCAGCGCCCGCTGCATGCGACGGGTGTAGACGGGGCTGGCGGTCTGCCATTCCTCGATCGCGATCTGGGCCATCCCCTCGCGACCGAACGCGCCGATCGAATGCGCCATGCCGGAGCGGTCGATGAGATGTCCGCACAGCAGCAGTTCGGGCACGAGAATCGCCAGGTCGGCCCGGGACAGGCCCTGGTATCTGCTGGTCGGCACGTTGTTCACCACAGCGCGACCGGCGCTTCACCGATGCGGTACCAGCCCGGCAGTCGCTTGGTCGACACCGAGCGCTCGATGCGCTTGTGCATCCCCGGTGACAGCGCGTTCGCCGTGATCATCTCCATGAACAGGGCGGAGACATTGCCGAAGTCGAAGAAGTCGCGCTGCCACGACCATTGGAAATCGCCGCCGTAGCGGAACCAGCTGCCCCCGATCCCGTCGACGGTGTAATTGCGCCCGTCGGGCCGCCGCGCGTCGGCGACCTGCTTCCACAGGCCGATCACGTTGCCGCTGCGCTCGTCGACGACGAAGTCCTGGTACGGGTAGGTCCAGCCCTCGAGTCCGTCCATTTCCTGACCGAGGGCGATATCGCGGATCTCGTCGCGGCCTACCGCCATGAACTCCTGGGTGGGACCGTAGTTCCAGCCGTAGGTGGCGTCGACGGTGTACATCTGCGCCAGCGGCTTCCAGTCACCTTTCTCCTCGCAGCGCTGATTCTCGGTGATCCAGCGCTGGATCATCTCGTCGAGTTCCGCGCGGTCGAAATCGGGCATCAGTCGGTACCTTTCGGGGAGGAGACGTCGCCGTCGTCGGCGAGTGAGAGAGCTTGGGTGGGGCAGTAACGGACGGCGTTCCCGACATCGGCGCTCAGCTCGGAACCCGGTGTGGCGTCGAGGATTTCGACGTGGCCGCGCTTGGGCACGGCGAAGACGGTCGGGGCTTCGGCTTGGCAGACCGCGTGGCCCTGGCACAGATCGGTGTCCACGGAGATCTTCACGACGGGGTCCCCACCGCTTCGGCGGGCGCGGGCGGTGTGACCCGTTCGCGCAGCGGAGCTTCCGGCTGGACTTCGACCAGGGCCATGTGCACGCCGCGCGCGGCGGTGACCACGGCGACGACGGCGGCCGCCATATCCGCGGCCCGCAGCAGATACGGGTGGCGCGCGAAACCCCAGTGCACCCAGTCCTCGAGCAGTGGACCGACGACTTCGGCGTCGGCCTGCATGCCCATGCCGGTCTGGGTGGGGCCCGGACGCACCAGCGAGGCGCGTATTCCGGTGCCTTCCAACTCCATCCGCAATTGCAGGCCCATGGACTCGACGGCCGCCTTGGACGAACTGTAGGCGCCGGTGCGCGGACGCGGGGTCGGGGCGCAGTCCGAGCTGATCAGCACGACGTCACCGCGTCTGCGCTCGAGCATGCCCGGCAGCACGCGGTGCGTCATCCGGTGCGCGCCGACCAGGTGCACCTGCACCTGGTGCAGGAACCGCTCGGGATCCATCGCCTCGATCAGCGAGAATTCGATATCGCCCGCGCCCGAGACCAAAATCTCGGTGGGTCCGTTCGCCGCTTCGGCGGCGGTGACGAACGCGTCGACGGATTCGCCGCTGGTGACATCGAGTCGGTGCGCGAACGCCTGGCCGCCGTCGGCCCTGATCCCCTCGGCGATCTGTTCGCAGACCTCCACCCGGCGCGCGCCGAGCGCGACGGGATGGCCGAGCGCGGCCAGCGCGACGGCGGTCGCGGCGCCGATGCCGGAGGACGCGCCCGCGACGAGGACCGGCCTGCGCGCGGGATGGGGTTCGAAACGTGGCATTACCCGGCCTCCATGGTGTACGGATCCTCGTGACAGAGGTGGTCGTGCGGGTCGACTATCGACGGCTCCGAGGAGTCGGCTGTCATCGCGCGCACCCCGATTCAGATAACACGTTCCCTACCGCGGACGTCCCGAAGAAACGCCCCAGAGACACGTAGCTGGACATGTGTCTGGACGGTATCACCGACCATGATCCAGGACAACGGGGATCAGTGGAGAATTTCCACGACCCGTCCGAATTCATCATGGAACAGGCACGGCCCTCGCGGACGAGAATTCACGGTGCCGCCCATGCCGATACGCTGCGCAACAAGAACATGTTCTTGCATACCCCTAAACGTCCGGACTATATTCCGTACACCTGTCCAGACACTGTGGGAGTAGTTCATGAGCCTTCTGACCGCCGATAGTTCGCAGCTCCTCATCGGAGGTGAGCTGCGGCCCGGGGGCGGCGGCACCTTCGAGACAGTGAATCCGGCCACCGAGGAAGTCCTCGGCCATGCCGCCGACGCCGACAGCGCCGACCTCGACGCGGCCATCGGCGCCGCCCGCACCGCGTTCGACGACACCGACTGGTCGCGCGACCACGCCTTCCGCGCCCACTGCCTGCGCCAACTGCGCACCGCGTTGCAGGCCAATGCCGAGGCGTTACGCGAGATCACCATCGCCGAGGTGGGCGCGCCGCTCATGCTGACGCGCGGCCCCCAGCTCGAAGGTCCGGTCGACGATCTCGAATACGCCGCCGGACTCGCCGAAAGCTACGCGTGGGAGACCGATCTGGGCACCGCGTCGCCGATGGGCATCAAGAGTTCGCGGGTGCTGCGACGCGAGGCGATCGGCGTCGTCGGCGCGATCACGCCGTGGAATTTCCCGCACCAGATCAACTTCGCCAAACTCGGCCCCGCCCTGGCAGCGGGCAATACCGTCGTCCTGAAACCCGCACCCGACACCCCGTGGTGCGCGACCTCGGTCGGCGCGATCATCGCCGAGTACACCGATATCCCGCCGGGCGTGGTCAACATCATCACCTCCTCGGCCCACGAGATCGGCAGCGCGCTGACCAGCGACCCACGGGTCGACATGATCAGCTTCACCGGCTCGACCGCCACCGGCCGCGCGGTCATGACCAACGCCGCCGCCACGCTCAAGAAGACCTTCCTCGAACTCGGCGGCAAATCCGCGTTCGTCATCCTCGACGACGCCGATATCGCCGCGGCCGCGGGATTCGCCGCCTTCTCGGTCTGCGTGCACGCCGGACAGGGGTGCGCGCTCACCACCCGTCTGCTGGTCCCCAGGGCCTCCTACGAACAGGCCATCGAGGCCGCCGCCGCGACCATGGGCGGCATCCGGCCGGGCGACCCCACAAAACCGGGCACCATCTGCGGACCGCTCATCTCCTCGGCCCAGCGCGCCCGCGTGGAGCACTACCTGTCGCTGGCCCGCGCCGAAGGCGGACGCATCGTGGTCGGCGGCGGGCGGCCCGCCGCACTCGACCGCGGCTTCTTCATCGAGCCCACCCTCATCGCCGATCTCGACAACGGGTCCACCGTGGCGCGCGAGGAGATCTTCGGGCCGGTGCTGGTCGTCATCCCGCACGACGGCGACGACGACGCCATCCGCATCGCCAACGACTCCCCCTACGGGCTGTCCGGTTCGGTGTGGGGTACCGATCCCGCGCGAATCGACCACGTGACCAGCCGCATCCGCACCGGAACCCTCGGCGTCAACGGCGGCATCTGGTATTCCGCCGACGCGCCGTTCGGCGGCTACAAACAGTCGGGCAACGGGCGTGAGATGGGTGTCGCCGGTTTCGAGGAGTACCTCGAAACCAAACTCATCGCCACCGCCGGATGAATCGCCACCGCCGGATGATCCGGCACTTCGCCACAGCCGGGTAACCGGCTCATCGCCGGGGTTCGTCCCGGTACGACCCATTCGTTCGCATCACCGATCAGCAGGAGCTGGTACATGTCTCGTTTCACCGGAAAATCCGTCATAGTCACCGGCGCGGCCCAGGGCATCGGGGCCGCCTACGCCGCTGCGCTGGCCGCCGAGGGCGCCAAGGTCGTCGTCGCGGATCTCAACGCCGAAGTCGGCACGGCCACCGCGGAGAAGATCGTCGCCTCGGGCGGCACCGCGGTCTTCGCACGGGTCGATGTCGCCGATCCCGAATCCGCGGTCGCGCTCGCCGAATTCACCGTCGCCGAATTCGGCGGCATCGACCATCTGGTCAACAACGCGGCCATCTACGGGGATATGAAACTCGATCTCCTGCTCACCGTGCCGTGGGACTACTACAAGAAGTTCATGAGCGTGAACATGGACGGCGCGCTGAACGTGACCCGCGCGGTCTGGCCGCATATGCGGAAGAAGGGCGGGTCGATCGTGAACCAGTCCTCCACCGCCGCCTGGCTGTACTCGGGCTTCTACGGACTGGCCAAGGTGGGCGTCAACGGGCTCACCCAACAGCTGGCCACCGAACTCGGCGGCAACAACATCCGGGTCAACGCCATCGCGCCGGGCCCCATCGACACCGACGCCACCAAGAACGTCACCCCGGGATCCATCGTCGACGACATGGTCAAACGCCTGCCGCTCAAGCGCATGGGCACACCGGACGACCTGATCGGCGCCTGCCTGTTCCTGCTGTCCGACGACGCGGGCTGGGTCACCGGCCAGATCTTCAATATCGACGGCGGACAGATCTTCCGCTCATGACCGACAACACGCCCCCAGAGATCTCCGAGGTCCGCAAGCGCGGACTCGCCAAGATGTCCCAGGTCTACGGCTGGGAATTCCGGGACGGGCCCGGCGAGCATTTCGCGGTCACCGCCGATCATCTCTTCGCCGACATCTGGTCGCGTCCCGCGCTGTCGGTGCGTGACCGTCGCCTGCTGCTGCTCGGCGCGCTCGCCGCGCAGGGGCTTTTCGATGTCGCCGATATCCAGGTGGGCGCGGCCTATCGCAACGGCGAACTCGACGAGACGCAATTGCGCGAGGCCGCCCTGTTCCTGTGCCATTACGTCGGCTGGCCGCAGGGCACCGCGCTCGACGGTGTCGTCGGCTCGATCGTCGGCAAGGAGAAGAAGAAGGTGCGCACCGGCGATCGGCTGCGCTACGGCATCGTGCTGTTCACCAGCGACCGCGGCATCACCCCGGCCGCGGCCGCCCGCGCGGCCGAGCAGACCGGTTTCCATTCCTTCTACGTCCCCGAGCACACCCATATCCCGGTGCGCCGCGACGCCGCCCACCCCCAGACCGGCGACGCGAGCCTGCCGGACGACAGGTATATGCGCACCCTCGATCCGTGGGTCGCGCTGTCGATGGCGGCGGCGGTGACCGATCGCATCGAACTCGCGACGGCGGTGGCGCTGCCGGTCGAACACGATCCGATCACCCTGGCCAAGACCATCGCCTCGCTCGATCACCTGTCCGGCGGTCGCGTCGTCCTCGGCGCGGGATTCGGGTGGAATACCGACGAGCTCACCGACCACGGTGTTCCGCCGGGTAAGCGTCGCACGGTGCTGCGCGAATACCTGGAGGCCATGCGCGCGCTGTGGAGCGAGGACGAGGCCAGCTATTCCGGGGAGTATGTCCAGTTCGGCCTCAGCTGGGCGTGGCCGAAGCCGCCGCAACGGTCGGTGCCGGTCCTGATCGGCGCGGCGGGGACCGAGCGCACCTTCCAGTGGATCGCCGAATCGGCGGACGGCTGGATCACCACGCCGGGCGAAACCGATGTCACAGCTCGACTCGAATCGTTGCAGCGTATCTGGCGTGAGGCCGGTCGGAAGGGGCGTCCGCGCGTGGTCGCGCTGGATCTCAAACCGGATAAAGCGCGCCTGTCGGAGTGGGCGGAGGCCGGGGTCACCGACGTACTGTATGGCTTGCCGGACAAATCCGATTCCGAAGTGCGGGCATACCTGGATCGGCTGTCGGGCAAACTGCCCGATATCGAGTTGCCCGCCGACGGAGGAACCCCCTAGTGCGCATTGCTTTGTTGTCCTACCGCAGCAAAGCCCACTGCGGCGGCCAGGGTGTCTACATCCGCAGGCTGAGCACCGGGCTGGTCGAACTCGGTCACGAGGTCGAGGTCTTCTCGGGTCCGCCCTATCCCGAGGATCTCGACGATCGGGTGCGGCTGACCCGGGTACCGAGCCTGGATCTCTACCGCGATCCCGACCCGTTCCGCACACCGCGCCCGAGCGAGATCCACGACCGGATCGATCTGCTGGAACTGGCGACCATGTGGACGGCGGGCTTCCCCGAACCGCGCACGTTCAGCCTGCGGGCCGCCAGGCTGCTGCGCGCGCGGGCCGGGGAGTTCGACGTCGTCCACGACAACCAGTGCCTCGGCTCGGGACTGCTCGACATCCAACAGCTGCTGCCACTGGTCGCGACCATCCATCACCCGATCACCAAGGATCGCGAGGTCGATCTGGCCGCCGCGATCTGGCGTAAGAAACCGCTCGTGCGCCGCTGGTACGGCTTCCTGGGGATGCAGCGGCGGGTGGCGACCCGGATTCCGGATCTGCTGACCGTCTCGTCGTCGTCGGCGGCCGATATCGTCGCCGATTTCGAGATCGCGCCCGAGCAGTTGAAGGTGGTGCCGCTCGGTGTGGACACCGAACTGTTCACCCCGGGCGCCGGGCCGCGCCATCCCGGGCGGATCGTCGCGGTGGCCAGCGCCGACAAACCGCTCAAGGGGATCAACCATCTCCTCCAGGCGCTGGCACGGCTGCGGGTGACCCACACGGTGGAACTGCAATTGGTCGCCAAACTGGAACCGAACGGGGCCACCGAGAAGGCGATCGCCGAACTCGGTCTCTCCGATATCGTCACCGTCCGCAGCGGGCTCACCGATCTCGAACTGGCCGAACTGCTCCGGTCCGCCGAAATCGCCTGTATCCCTTCGCTGTACGAGGGGTTCTCGCTGCCCGCGGTGGAGGCGATGGCCAGCGGGACACCGCTGGTCGTCAGCCGGACCGGCGCGCTGCCCGAGGTCGTCGGCGAACCGGGGGTGTGCGCCGAACTCATCGAGCCGGGCGACCACCTCGAACTGGCCCGCGCGCTCGGCGGACTGCTCGACACCCCGCAGCAGCGGGCCCGCATGGGGATCGCCTGCCGCGAGCGCGCGGTGTCGGTCTTCAGCTGGGAATCGGTGGCCGCCCAGACCGCGCAGGTCTACCAGCGGGCCATCGACCGTCGTTCGGCCCGCTCCGACGACACCGCAGGAGGACAGTCGTGCTGACCGTCGATTTCGATCGTCTGGGCATCGGCCCAGGGACCCGCGTCATCGACGTCGGCTGCGGCGCGGGCCGTCACTCCTTCGAGGCCTACCGCCGCGGGGCCGACATCGTCGCCTTCGACCAGGACGCCGAGGAACTGTCCGGGGTCGATCTGATGCTGCGGGCCATGGCCGAGGCCGAGGAGGTCCCGGCGGGAGCGGCGGCGCGGACGGTGTGCGGCGACGCGCTGGCCCTGCCGTTCGCCGACGGGGAATTCGACTGCGTCATCGCCTCGGAGATCCTCGAGCACATCCCCGAGGACGACGCGGCCATCGCCGAACTCATCCGCGTGCTCCGCCCCGGCGGCACGCTCGTGGTGACGGTGCCGCGCTGGCTGCCCGAACGGGTCTGCTGGGCGCTGTCGACCGAATACCACAGCAACGAGGGCGGTCACGTCCGCATCTATCGCGCCGACGAACTGCGCGCCAAGATCGGCGGGCGCGGTGTGCGTTTCGCCCATCGCCACCACGCGCACGCGCTGCACGCGCCGTACTGGTGGCTCAAATGCGCTGTGGGCGTGCGCAAGGACGACCACGTGCTGGTCCGCGCCTATCACCGACTGCTGGTCTGGGACATGATGGGCAGGCCGCGCACCACCCGGCTGGCGGAGAAATTGCTCGACCCACTGGTCGGCAAGAGCGTCGCGCTGTATTTCAGCAAACCGGTGGTCGACCGTGTCGCGGCGTGAACTGCCGTTCGTCCCCGGGGTGCTGAGCAGGCGGCAGAGTCTGCGGACCGGTGAATCCATCGCCGCCGAACAGGAACCCTCCGGCGCCATCCCGTGGTTCGGCGGCGGGCATACCGATCCGTGGGATCACATCGAATCGGCGATGGCGCTCAGTGCGACCGGACTCCTCGACGAGGCGAAAGCCGCCTACCGGTGGTCGGCCTCGACGCAGCGGCCCGATGGTTCCTGGCCGAGGCAGTTCCGGCTCGGGGTCATCGAGGACGCCGGTACCGAGAGCAATTTCTGCGCCTATATCGCGACCGGTGTCTGGCATCACCTGCTGTGCACGGGCGATACCGACTTCGCGCGCGAGATGTGGCCGACGGTGCGCGCCGCCATCGATTACGTCCTGGAACTCCAGGGTGAACACGGCCAGATCTATTGGGCGCGTGACGACAACGGAATCTTCGACGAGGCGCTGCTGACCGGATGTTCGAGCATGCACCACAGCATCGGCTGCGCGTCGGCGCTGGCCGGGGCGCTCGGCATCGAACGCCCCGACTGGGAATCGGCCCGCGCGCGACTGGGTTCGGTGATCCGGCAGCGCCCGGAGGTCTTCGCGGTCAAGGATCGCTACTCGATGGACTGGTACTACCCGATCCTCGGCGGGGCGATCACCGGTGACGCCGGTCGGGCCAGGATCGCGGCGCGGTGGCGGGATTTCGTTGTCGGCAATATCGGCATCCGCTGCGTCTCGGATCGGCCGTGGGTGACCGGGGCCGAAACCTGCGAACTGGTCATGGCGCTGGACTGCCTCGACGAGCGCGCACGCGCGCTGGATCTGTTCGCCGCCATGCAGCATCTGCGCGAAGCCGACGGTTCCTATTGGACCGGACTCGTGTTCGCCGACGGTAAACGCTGGCCGGAGGAGCGCACGACGTGGACCGGCGCCGCGGTCGTACTCGCCGCCGACGCCCTGTCGCGCGCTACGCCGGGCAACGGGATATTCCGCGACGCCGTCTTCCGGGACGCGGTCGCCGGGGTCGCGTCGACGGGCGCCGGATACGTCATCGCCTGAATCCGGCGCCCCGCTGGTTCAGGCCGGCGCGGGCGTCGCGATCCGTTCGAGAACGCGCAGCGAACCCGTGCGGGACATTTCGCGGAATTCGCCGCTGTCCAGCGCGCGCCGGTAGATGCCGTAGGGCGCCTGACCACCGTCGTTCGGGTCCGGGAAGACATCGTGGATGGCCAGGGCCGAGCCGAGGGCGACCCATTTCGCCCAGCCCTCGTAGTCACGTTGCGCGGCGATCTCGGTGTGGCCGCCGTCGATGAACAACAGCGAGATCGGCGCCCGCCAGATCGGGGCGACGCGCACGGATTCGCCGACGATCGCGATCACGGTGTCGTCGAGTCCGGCGCGGACCATGGTCCTGCGGAATTCGGTGACGGTGTCGAAGCGTCCGGTCACCTCGTCGACCAGCGCGGTGTCGTGGTATTCCCAGCCCGGCTGGTGTTCCTCGGAACCGCGGTGATGGTCGATCGTGAACACCTGCGCATTTCGTGAACGCGCGGCGGCGCCGAGCCATATGGCGGATTTACCGCAATATGTGCCGATTTCCACGATCGTCCCGTCTGCCGAATATCGCAGGGCCGCCTCGTAGAGTGCTTTGCCCTCCTCGAAAGGCATGAAGCCGGGAACATCCGCCGCCAGATCGGCCCACTGTGAAATATCCGACGATCGAACAGAACTCGACACCATGTCATCGACCTAACCCTAGGTCCCTGAGCACGGCATTCGCGAAATGTCGAACCGCGTCATCAGGGAAAATACGAGCGGAGCGTATTGCTCCCGACCAGGCATAACAGTATCATCCAGACACATGTCCAGAGGCGATTCCAAGACTGTCGAAGCCACCCGTAGGCGCTTGACGGGAAAGCAGGCCGACACCGTCGAAAAACTGACCAAGGCCGCGGTGGAGGTCCTGTCACGCGAGGGTTTCGCCGGCATGACCATTCGCATGGTCGCCACCGCGGCCGGGGTGGGCACGGCCACCGCGTACACCTACTTCTCGTCGAAGGAACATCTCGTCGCGGAGATATTCTGGCGCCGTCTGCGCACCACGGATTCGCCCGCTTCCGACGATGCCGACCCGACGGTGCGCGTGGTGGCGGAACTGCGCAGCATCGCCCTGCTCGTCGCCGACGAACAGGAATTGTCCGGCGCGGTGAACAGCGCCCTGCTCGGTCGCGATCCCGATGTCGAACATCTGCGCGTGCGCATAGGGGCGGAAATTCGCAAGCGTATTTCCCGCGCACTCGGAGAGGATCCCGATCCGGAAGTCGTCGAATCGCTGGAATTACTGTATGCGGGCGCGCTGGTCAGAGCGGGCATGGGTTACGAATCGTATTCGGATATCGCGGACCGCCTGGAGCGTTCCGCGTTGCTCCTGCTGAAATGAATGTCAGGTCGTGGCGGGGTCGGCGGACAGCGCGGGAAGTATGTAGCGGCGCACATGCCGCCGCACCGACCCGGCGTCGTCCGGATCGATGGCGGTGCTCGGCATCGTGCCGAGGCTGATCAGCAGCCGCGCGACCCATTCCGACACCTCCGCGAGGTCGTGCCCGGGATGGATCTCGCCGCGCGCCGCCGCGGCCTCGACGTAGGGACGCCAGAACGAGGCCAGGTCGGGGACGAAACCCGAGACGCCCGCACCGGCGCAGACCGCGAATTCCCCCGGTTCGTCCAGGCGCAATCGCATGAGCAGGGCGCCGGGGTCGTCGTAGGCGCCGCGGCCGATCCGCACACCGGCCGTGACCTGTTCACCGAAGGTGTCGAACGTGTCCAGCTCGGCGCGGGCGTCGGTCCAGAAGGCATCGGTCAGCCGGACGATCGCCGCGCCGAGCAGGGCCGTCTTGTCGGGGAAATGCCGGTAGAGCCAGGCACGCGAGACCCCCGCGGCCTCGGCGACCTCGCTGACCGTCGTCGCCCGGATCCCCTTGGTCGCCAACAACTTCTGCGCGGCGTCGAGCAGCCGATCCACCACCGTCGCCGTCGGTGCTTCGGTCACGCGCCTCGCTCTCCGGTTTCGGCGTTCCCGAGGGAACGACATCGAGTTTCCCGAAAACCCTAGCAAGTTGTGGACAGATCTGAGAATGTGACTACTAGTAGACACTCTTCAAATTCTGTCTACTACTCGGCTCGGAAGGATCGGGATATGTATCAACCGCGGACCGCGGTCATCGGCGCCGGTATCAGCGGACTCACCGCGGGAAAGATGCTCAACGACTACGGCGTCCCGTACGTGTGTTTCGAGTCGTCGGACCGGGTGGGCGGCAACTGGGCCTTCGGCAATCCGAACGGGCACAGCAGCGCCTACCGATCGCTGCATATCGACACGTCCAAACATCAACTGTCGTTCCGGGACTTCCCGATGCCCGAGAAGTTCCCCGACTTCCCACACCACACCCAGATCAAGCAGTACCTCGACGACTACTCCACCGCGTTCGGCCTCGGCGAGCACATCCAGTTCGAGAACGGTGTCGAACACGCCCGCCGCCTGCCCGACGGCGGTTGGGAGCTGCGCACCCAGCGCACCGGAACCCAGTACTTCGATCTGCTCGTCGTCGCGAACGGCCACCACTGGGATCCGCGCTACCCCAGCTTCCCCGGCGAATTCACCGGAACCACCATGCACGCGCACCACTACATCGATCCACGCACGCCGATGGACTTCACCGGAAAGCGGATCCTGGTGGTCGGCCTCGGCAACAGCGCGGCCGATATCGCCGTGGAACTGTCCTCGAAGGCGCTACAGAACACGCTGAGCCTGTCCACCCGCTCCGGCGCGTGGATCGTGCCCAAATACATCGCGGGCAAGCCTGCGGACAAGTACTTCCGCACCAGCCCGTACATCCCCTATTCGTGGCAGCGCAAGTTCATCCAGCTGGCAAGTCCGCTGACCTCGGGCAAGCCGGAGAACTACGGCCTGCCGACGCCCAATCACAAACTCTTCGAAGCACATCCGACCCAGTCGGTCGAACTGCCGCTACGCCTCGGATCCGGCGACGTGCTCCCGAAACCCGATATCGCGCGTTTCGACGGGCAGACCGTGCATTTCACCGACGGCACCGCCGACGATTTCGACGTCATCATCTACGCCACCGGCTACAACATCACCTTCCCGTTCTTCGATCCCGAATTCCTCAGCGCGCCCGACAATCGGATCGACCTGTACAAGCGGATGTTCGTGCCGGGTATCGAGGACCTGGTCTTCGCCGGGTTCGCCCAGTCGACGCCCACGCTGTTCCCGTTCGTCGAATGCCAGGCGCGGCTGATCGGCGCCTACGCGGTCGGCCGGTACCGGCTGCCCGAACCGGAGCGGATGCGCGAGGTGATCGTCTCCGATCAGCAGCACTACACCGGGCATATGCTCGACCGCCCGCGCCACACCCAGCAGGTCGACTATTTCCTCTACGAACACGATATGCGAACACGCGAACTGCACGCGGGCGCGCAGAGATCCCGTGTCCTCGGGCCGCCGAAGTGGGCAGCTGTGAGCGACACGGTGACGAACACGGGAGTGCGACAGTGACGAAGGACTACCGAGAAGTCTCGTTCGACTCACACGGAACCAGGTGCGACGCCTGGCTTTTCGGTGCGGACGGCGCCGACCGTCGCCCCGTGGTCGTCATGGCGCACGGTTTCGGCGGCACCAAGGATTCCGGTCTCGCGCCGTTCGCCCGACGGCTCGCGGCAGCGGGTGTCGCGGTATTCGCCTTCGACTACCGCGGTTTCGGCGCCTCGGAGGGCGAACCGCGACAACGGGTCTCGATGACGGCGCAGGTTCAGGACTACCACGCCGCCATCGTCGCGGCCGCGCGGCAACCGGGCGTCGACCCGAAGCGCGTTGTGCTGTGGGGCATCTCGCAGTCCGGCGGCCACGCGCTGACGGTGGCGGCGGACCGATCCGATATCCACGGCGTCATCGCGATGGTGCCGCTGGTCGACGGACTCGCCGCGGGCCGCACCGCGCTGACCCAGATCGGCGCCGCCGCGATGGCCCGATCCACGGTGACCGGGGTGCGCAGCGCGCTGGCCGGGCGGTTCGGCCGCACCCCGACCATGATGCCGCTGGTCGGCCGACCGGGCGAACACGCCGCGCTCACCGCCGACGGCTACTACGAGAGCTACCTCGCCCTGGCGGGTCCGACCTGGCGCAACGAGGTCGACGCCGCGGTCGGACTCGAACTGGGCGGATACCGGGCCGATCGCAAGGCCGACCGCATCACCGCCCCGGTTCTCGTGCAGATCGCCGATTTCGACCGCGCCGCACCACCGCATTCCGCGGCGAAGGCGGCCTTCAAGGCGAAGGCCGAAGTCAGGCACTACCCGTGCGACCACTTCGACCTCTTCTCGGGCAATCCGTATTTCGATGCCGCGGTCGACCATCAGGTGCGCTTCCTGCGCCGTCATCTGCGGCTGGACACAGCCGTTCCAGCGATCGAGGAGTCGGTATGAACGCCATTGACGGAAGCGCGGACAAGCGCTCGGCGCTGGTGATCGGCGGCGCGTCGGGCATCGGTTTCGCCACCGCGCGCACCCTGGCGGCGGAGGGTTATCGGGTGGTGATCGCCGATGTGAACGAGGCGGGCGCTCGGGACGCGGCCACCCGGCTGGGCGGCGAGGTGACCGCGATCGCCATGGACGTCACCGACGAGGCATCGGTGCAGCGAGGATTCGAGGCCGAACAGGGCATGCACGCCGTGGTCGACTGCGCCGGACTCTCCATGCCGGGCACACTCACCGAACTCGAACTCGCGCACTGGCGCACCACCATCGACGTCTGTCTGACCGGTACCTTCCTCGTCCTCAAACACGCGGGCAGGCAGATGGCCGACGGCGGCAGCATCATCTGTATCGCCTCGCTCAACGCACGCCAGCCCGGCACCGGCATGGCCGCCTACTGCGCCGCCAAGGCGGGCGTGCTGATGCTGGTCGAGGTCGCCGCACTCGAACTCGCCGAACGCGGTATCCGCGTCAACGCGATCTCCCCCGGCCTGGTCGACACCCCGCTGGTCGCGGGGGCCGCGCTGGTGCCGGGCCTGATCGAGGAATACCTGGAGAACACCCCCCTCGGCCGCAGCGGACAACCCGAGGAGATCGCCGACGCGGTGGCCTTCCTCGCGTCGAGCCGAGCGTCCTGGATGACCGGGTCAACCATCGATCTGAACGGCGGCGCGCACCTGCGCAGATACCCCGACGTCGTCGGCCGGGTGAAGGCGATGATGGAGCAGGCCACGCCATAACGGCAGAAGATACCCACCGATGTCCGGCGGCTGACCCGCGGTTCCGAGGACGGTGACTACTGTGTTCGTGGAATATCCCACGACATCGAGGAGAGTCATGTCCGACGACGGCAGTGTCGATCCGACGGCCGGGCCGGTGGTGGTCGAGGTGGGCGAGGTGGTGACGGCGATCGTTCGGGGTGAGGTGGCGGTGAGCGGGCTGCGGGACTTCTTCGACTCGTCGTTCCAGGTGCTGCCGCAGGTCATCGGCGAGCAGGGGGCGACGATCGTCGGGCCCGCGTACGCGCTGTTCCGGTCCATCTCCGAGGAATCGTGGGATCTCGATGTGGGCTTCGCCGTGGATCGGGAGTTGCGGCCGCAGGGTGAGGTCGTCGCGGATCGACTGCCCGCGGGGCGGGTCGCGCGGGTGGTGCACGTCGGTGGCTTCGACGGACTCGGTGACGCGTGGGATCGGCTGGGTTCGTGGATCGAGGAACAGGGCGCCAATGCCGGGCCGGTGCGGTGGGAGGTCTACCACACGCGGCCCGCCCCCGATATGGATCCTTCGCTGTTGCGCACGGAACTGAACTGGCTGATCAGTCCCTCCTGAGGCGACGGGTCAGTGCGGGACGGGTTCGCCGACCTCGTAGGTGGTCGACCGGGATTCGCGTCGCCAGAGCGTTCCTCCCTCGCCCGCGGTCGCGCCTTGTTGGACGAGTGCGCGTTTGAGGATTTTGTTGGTGGCCGTGGTGGGTAGGTCGGTGGCCAGGCGGACGAATCGCGGCCAGGCCTTGGGTGAGAGGTCGGCTTGCTCGCCGAGGAAGGCGGTCAACTCGCCGGGTGTGAGAGAAGCGTTGTCGCGCAGGACGATCGCGGCCATGACCGCGTCGCCGACGTGTTCGTCGGGTACGGCGTAGACCGCGACTCGACTGACGGCGTCGAGGCGTTGCAGGATCCGTTCGATGGGTCCTGCGGCGAGGTTCTCTCCGTCCACGCGCATCCAGTCCGCGGTGCGTCCGGCGAGGTAGATGTATCCGGCGGTGTCCTTGTAGGCCAGATCACCGGACCAATACAGGCCACCGCGGGTGCGTTCGGCGGTGGCGGCCTCGTCACCGTAGTAGCCCATGAACAGGCCGGTGCCGTCGACGTTGACGAGTTCGCCGATGGACTCGTCGGGATTGGTCAACGCGCCGTGTGTGTCGAAGACCGCGGGCGGGCACTCGGTGACGGTGTGCGAGTTGTACACGGCCACACCGGGATAGCCTTTCCCGATCGACCCGGCCGGGGTGCCGGGTTCTCTGGTGATGATGATCGCCAGTTCGGTCGAGCCGAATCCGTCCCATACCGTGCACCCGAAACGGCGGGTGAATTCGTCGATGTCGCGGTCGGTGGCCTCGTTGCCGAACGCCACCCGCAGTGGGTTGTCGGCGTCGTCGGGTCGCTGGGCGGTGGCGAGGATGTAGGCCAGGGGTTTGCCGACGTAGTTCATGTAGGTCGCGCCGTAGCGGCGGATGTCGTCGAGGAAGGTCGAGGCCGAGAATTTGGCCGGTGCCATCGCCGCGCCGCTGACCAGCGCGACGCAGTAGCCGCCCAGGATCGCCGCGGAATGGAACAGCGGCATCGACAGGTAACAGACGTCCTCGGCGCCGATTCCGAATCGGTCGACCAGCGGCGGGCCCGCGAAGGGCACCATCATGTGCGCCAACCGCACCGGTTTCGGGTTCCCGCTCGTGCCCGAGGTGAAGATCAGCATGAACGGGTCCGTCGCGCCCGGCACACTGTGCGGGGTCAATTCCCCCGCACCGGCCAGCGATTCGGTCCACTCCGGGGAAGACAGGTCCAACACGGTGACACCGTCGAGGTTCAGCCCCTCGAGCAGCCCACGATGCTCGGCGTCGGTCAGCAGGATCTGCACATCGGCGCGCCGGATATCGTCGGCCAGGGCCGCACCCCGACGGGTGTTGTTGACCCCGACCGTGACATACCCACCCAACGCCCCGGCCGCGAGGCTGGTCAGCATGTCCGGGGTATTGCCCAGCAGCACACCCACGTGCATCGGGCGCGTGGGATCGGCGACCGACAGGATCGCGGCAGCCCGCCCACGCGCCTCGGCGATGTGCTCACGCCAGGTCCAGGTCCGTCCGGAATAGGTGATCGCGAGGCAATCGTCGTCGGCTCGCGCGAGCAGAAGTTCGGTGACCGTTGCAGCCATGGGCACAATCTAGAACGGGTTCCAGGAATCTGTATACAGATTCGAAAAATTGTCTACTGCCCCGCGTGACGGTCACTTCCCGGGCGCGTCGCCGTAGACCACCAACCAGATCGCCCGGCCCAACGCGGCGGCCAGCGCCTCGTCGGCGATTCCCGAGGACGGCGCGAACGCGACGGTGATCGACCGCTCCACCATCGACGTCAACACGATCGCGGTCGCCGCCGGATCGACCGAGGCATGGATCAGGCCACGTTCGCGATCCGATTCCAGGCGCGCGCGAACCATGTCGACGAAAGTGGCGACCCGCTCCCGCCAGTACGCGCCGACGTCACGGTCGTAGGCGGCCACCTCGCTCAGCGCGAGCAGCAGATACCGATGCTGCCGAAAGCCCGCGATCATCGCGCCGATCGCCGCGACGACCCCGGATTCGTGGTCGGCGTGCTCGGTCTCCCACCACTGCTCCGCGGCGGCGAACAGATCCGCGGTGGCCAGGTCCGCCATGCGGATCAACAGTTGACTCTTGTCGGGAAAGTACCGGTAGAAGGTCGATCTGGCGGCCTGCGACGCGACCGCGATCTTCTGCACCGCGATCTCGGTGTAGGGCGTGCCGTCCGCGAGCAATTCCTCGACGGCGCGCAGCACGCGCTGCTCGAAATCGGCTCGGCGATCGTCGGACTGCTTGCGCGACGCCCGTGGCACGCGGGTCAGCGACGACATTCGCAGTCCACTGGCCACCGCCCGGCCGCTGCGCGCGGCGATCGTCCGATCGAAGGGTCCATGGGGCCCATTGTGCCGTGACCGTTTCGTCGTTGACATTCGACAGCCTTCGAAACACCATGTATCGGACATAGTGTCCGATACAAGTTTCAACGAGGCGATGACGATGAACGACTCCCCCGTTACCCGCGCCGAGGACACCGATGTCGTCGTGGTCGGCGCGCGCTGCGCCGGATCAGCCACTGCGATCGCGCTTGCCCGCGCGGGCCGTCGCGTAATCGCCCTGGACAGCGCCGTTTTCCCGTCCGACACGCTGTCGACGCATCTGCTGTGGCCCGCCGGGGTCGCCGAACTCCAGCGACTCGGCGCGCTCGGGCGAGTCGAGGACGCGGGCGCGCCGCACCTCACGCGGGCACACGCGGACGGAGCGGGCCACGTGATATCGACAGCGTTCACCCCCGTAGACGGAATCGGCTACGCGATGTGCGTCCGTCGCGTTCGCCTCGACGCCGCGCTGGTCGCGACCGCCCGCGCGGCGGATGTCGACATCCGTGAGAAATGCCTTGTCCTGGAACTCATCTGGGAGCGCGGACGCTGCCGTGGGGTCCGCTATCGCGACCCCGAAGGCGAGATACGCGAGGTGCGCGCCGCTCTCGTCGTCGGCGCCGACGGACGGCGCAGCACGGTGGCGCGACTGGTCGGCACGCGAGAACCGTTCGCGGACAAGCCCAGTGGGCGCGACTGCTATTTCGCCTACTGGCGCGACAGCGAGAACGCGCAACGCCACATCGCGGCACAGTGGCGCGCGGGCACCGATCTCGGCACCGCGTTCCCCTGCGACGACGGCCTGGTCCTGAGCCTGGTCCAGCCGCCCGCCGAGCCGGGGCCGCTGCGGCCTGGCGACGCCGAGCGGCGCTACGAGCAGGCCATCGCACGACTCCCCGGCCTGACCGCACGTCTGCGCGGCGCGACACGCGTCGGCCGCGTGCGTTCGGCGACGAATCTGTCCTCGTACTTCCGTCGTTCCGCCGGTCCCGGATGGGCATTGGCGGGCGACGCCGGACATTTCAAGGATCCGATCACCGCGCAGGGCATCCGCGACGCGCTGCGCTACGGGCGGATTCTGGGCGAACGGGTCGCGCCGGTGCTCGGAGATCCCGTCGCACTGGACCGCGCGCTGCGCGAATGGGAACGGCTGCGCGTGCGCGAATGCGAAGGCCTCTACCAGTGGACGAATCGGCTCGCGCGCGGAGAAGCCATGCGGCCCTGGGAGATCGAGCTGTACCGCACGGCCGCCGGGGATCCGAGGTTCGCCTCGGCGGTGACCGACCTGTTCTCCCGCATCACCGAACCCGGCGACCTGTTCACTCCCTACCAGGCCCTGTCGATCTCGACACGTGCCCTGTGGCACTCGCGGGCACATCCGGTCGCGGTGGTTCGCGACGCCGCGCGCGAGGTCCGCGATATCGCCGCCGACCGGTTGGAGTCGTGGCGCACGCTGCGCGCCGAGCACCTACCCCGGCCGCGGCCCGATACGCGGACGACCTCCCCTACCTCCAGCGCCCGACCGGTCACCAGTTGCCCAGGAGATCACCATGTTTGAACCCCAGCCGAATCCGACAGCGTTCGGACGACGAGATCTGCTGCGCGGCGCGTTGGCGGGCGCGGCGCTGACCGGCGCGGCACTGTCCGCGACACCGCTGTTCGGCGCACCCGCAGGCGCGAGCGAACCACGACGCACCCCCGCACTACACACCGGCGGGCGGACCGTCGCGATTCTGGGCGGCGGCATGGCCGGGCTCAGCGCCGCGCACGAACTCGTCGAACGCGGTTACGAGGTGACCGTCTACGAGCCGGACTACCTCGGCGGCAAGGCGCGCAGCATGGGCGTTCCGAACACGGCGGCGGGCGGCAGGCTCGACCTGCCGGGCGAACACGGATTCCGCTTCTTTCCCGGTTGCTACCAACATGTTCCGGATACGATGGCGCGAATCCCGTTCCCCGGCAATCGCAACGGGGTCGCCGACAATCTCGTGCGCGTCGAGGGGGCGGTGGCCGGATTCCGTGGCAGGCCACCGATCTTCGCGCCGGTGGAAGCGGGATCACTGGACCAGTTGACACCGGAACTGTTGCAGAACAGCATCATCGGCGCGTTCAGCTTCATCCCGGAGTTACCGCCCGCCGAGCTCGCGTTCTTCGCCAAACAGATGATGGTGTGGTTCACCTCGAGTCCCGAACGCCGTTTCGGGCAGTGGGAGTACGTCACCTGGGAGCAGATCATGCACGCGAACGGCAAGTCGCGCGCGTATCAGGACTACCTGGTCAACGCGCTGACCCGCATCACGGTCGCCGCGAAACCGCATCTCAGCTCCGCGCGCACCATCGGCACGATCGGCGAGGCGCTCGTGCTCGCGGCGACGGGACTCATCCCCCAGTTCTCCGGCGGTGTCGACCGCATCCTCAACCGCCCCACCAACGAGGCCTGGATCGATCCGTGGGTGGACTATCTCGGCGGGCGCGGGGTCCGATTCGTCCTCGGACAGCGGGCGACGGCACTACGGCTGCGTGACGGCGTGATCGGTTCGGCCACGGTCGTGGATTCGCGTGGGGTCACCTCCACGGTCACCGCGGACTGGTTCGTCTGCGCGATTCCGGTGGACCGGGCCGTGGACCTGCTCGGCGACGAGATCATCGACGCCGACCCGCGACTGGCGGGTATGCGCGAACTCCAGACCGATTGGATGGTCGGGATCCAGTACTACCTGACCTCGCCGACCGAGATCCCCGAAGGCCATATCGCCGCGCTCGGCACGCCGTGGGCACTGACCGCGTTACGGCAGGCCCCCATGTGGGTCGGCGATTTCGCGGCGCGCTACGGCGACGGCTCGGTCCGCGAATGCCTGTCGGTCGACATCTCCGACTGGGATTCGCCGGGTATCCTGTACGGCCGGTCCGCGAAACAGTGCACCGCGACCGAGGTCGCCGCCGAGGTCTGGGCACAGCTGTCGGAATGGCTCAACACCGGAACCGATTGGCTGCGGCGCGAGGACATCCATTCCTGGCATATCGATCCCGGTATCACCTGGTCCGGCGGGACGACGCACAACGCGACGCCGCTGCTGGTGAATACGGTCGGGTCCTACGATCACCGCCCCGACGCCCACTGCGCGATCCCGAATCTGTTCTTCGGCGGCGATCACGTCCGCAGTCATATCGACCTGGCGACGATGGAGAGCGCCAACGAATCGGGACGGGCGGCGGCCAACGCGATACTCGACGCCGCCGACGATCCGGCCGAGCGCGCGGCGATCTTCCCGCTCGTGGCGTTGCCGATATTCGAACCAGCCAAACGGATCGACGCCGATCGGTTCCGGGCCGGGCTTCCCCACCTCTTGGAGGGTTGAGCCCGGCCTGTCGGGATCCGGGTCGGATCTAGCTCGCGGGAAGGAGCGCGGCGAGCCTGCGGATATCGCGCGCGGTGGCGCGGGCCGTCCAGATGGTCTCGGTGTGGGCGGCGGCGTCGACGACGAGTCCCGCCGCCCGCATGGCGCACGAGGTGAACGCGCGGGCCGCCACGCTCACCCGATGCCGCGTGGTCTCGGTGGCGTCGTCGAATTCCACCGGCAGTTCGTCACCCCAGAACATGGTCCTGGTCGCGCCGCGTTGCATACAGTCGAGCACCCCGTCACGCACCCGGTCGTCGAAGCTGTAACTGCTGGTCGCGACGGCGATGGTGTCCGCGTGCAGTTCGTGCAGCGGAGCGTCGAGCACCTGGTCGAGATCGACCACGAGCAGGCCGAGGATCTCCAGCGAGCGGATATCACGGTGGTCGGCGACGGCGACGGTGACTTCCCATCCCGCGGTGGTCATATCGAACATCCACCCGCCCAGATCGCGCACGGCATCGGCCGCGGCGGGGGCGATGACGACGAGTCTGCGGCGCAGCGGACGGCGGTCGATGTCGGCCCGCCAGTCGGCAACGGATCGGAAGCCGATGCGGCGATCGACGGATTCTGCGATGTGTCGAGCCATAATTCTCATTCCGTTCTCGTGCGATCACGACAGACCTGCCACCGAAGCGCTCCACGCGCGGCGACCGTCGTACGGCATCGAGGCAGCACGAAGTCGGTGCCGCGGTCGCGGCGGGGTTCGGATGTCAGGCCGAGGGACATACGCGCGATGCTGAGGACTGGGGGTGCATCGGCTTCCTCGGACGCCTGTCGAAGCCAACAGTAACTGGGTTATCGGCTCTGATCCAGTCGTCGCGCACATCACATGTGTGATACATGTCACACATAGCGGAGAGATAGCAGAACGAGGTCAGTGATTGTACGGGGACGAGTAGTTGGGGTCGATCTCGTGGGTCCGGCTTCCCGAACGTGCCGCGGTCGCGTCGACCGTATTGTCGTTGGTCAGGCGAAACACCGCCCGTTCCAGGGTCGGCAGGATCTCGGTGATCTCGATCTGCTTGTCGACGAATCGGCCGATCAGCGCGAAGGACATATTTGCCAGCACGAGGCCGACATCCTCCGCGTAACGCGGATCAGCGGCCTCGAATAGCGGTATCGCGATCGGCATGACCGCGCTCACACCCTGGTTGTCCAAGCCGTCGCCACCCGCCCCGTGGCGCGCGCGGTAGTACGCCTCCAGCATCTTGGGGTTGCCCTCCCACGGGGAGAAGATGTAGGTCAGCAAGCGCATCATGCCGTCGTAGAGCGACTCGTTCGGACCGGGCGGCTTCACCGCCGAATACGCGTTGACGGCCATCCAGCGCCCGACGGCGGCCACGAGCAACGCGTCCCTCGTGGCGAAATGCTTGTAGACCGTCGCCAACGACATGTGGGCCCGCTTGGCCACCTCTCTCAGCTGGACGGCGTCGTAACCGTCCGACTCGAGCAGTTCGATCACCACGGCGATGATCTGCTCGCATGTCGCCTCGTCCCGTTGCCGACTCACGCATTCACCCTAAACGGCAGGTCACAGTAACTGCATTACTCTGGGCGAATTCGGTCGGCCGAATTCGCACCCCACGCCCACATCACGCCGATCCGGTCAGAACCGCGCGCAGTCGCAGCGTGTCGGCTTCGCTCCAGCCCGCGGGCGCGAGGATGGCGGCCCAGGAATCGGCGATCGCGGCGTGGAAGGTGTGGCCGTGGCCGTCCGGGACATCGACCGATACCGACATATCGGCGGATACCTGAAGGAAGGTCACGACGGGGTACCAGCGCGTCGCGGGCAGGACGTCGTCGCCGCGTGGTTCGCGCAGCCAATCCGGTTCGCGGAACAGCAGTTCCGGTGTCCACCAGGTGATCGGATCGGAGGCGTGTTGGAGATAGACCACGCGCGGCGACGGCCACTGCGACGCGGGCCGCCCCAGATCGGGTGCGCGCGCGACGAAGCGCACGATGCGCCCGTCCCGATAGATCGGGAGCCATTCGGGTGAACCCGAGTCGCGGCGCGCGGTGACGTCACGCCACACCTCGTTGCTCGCGGTGGGACCGACGAACAACACGCCGTCGGTGCGCACGGCCATGTCCTGGACACCGGAGAAGGCGGCCTCACCGCCGAACGAGCCGAGACTCTCACCGAAGACGACCAGTTTCGGCCTGGCGTCCACCGCGAGCGTCGACCATCGCGCGTAGACCGCCTCGAACAACGCGCGACCGGCCCGGCGCGCGCGTTCCTTGTCGACGACGAAGGAGATCCAACTCGGCAGGTACGAGTACTGCATACTCACCAGCGCGGAATCGCCGTTGTAGAGGTATTCCACTGCCGCGGCGGTTCTTTCGTTGATCCAGCCGGTGCCCGTCGTCGTCGCGACGCCGAGCACGGCCCGCTGGAATCCGCCCGCGCGCTCCAACTCGGCGACCGCGAGAGCGGCCTCCTCCTCCGGTGTCGGCGCCGACGCCAACCCGGTGTAGACGCGCACCGGCGTGCTCGCGGGTCGGCCGCTGAAGGTGGCCAACTGCGCGGCGGTGGGCCCGCCCGCGACGAAGATGCGGCCCTGCCGTCCGAGCGATTCCCAGGTCACCAGCGACCCGGGTCCACCGGAACGCTCCGGCCCCTCCGGTGCGTCGATCTCGACGCCGATCTCGTTGTTCACGTTCTTGAACAGGTCGTTGAGCAGCGTCATCCCCGCGTCGGCGACGACACCGTTCAGAATGCCGACCGTCCCGACCACCACGACCAGGCACGCGGCCACCACCGCGACCCGATCCGGCAGCACCCGGCCGAGCACACCCGCGATCGCGCGCGCCACCCACACCACCGCCCTCGCGGTCAGCAGCAATGCCGCGAAGATGATCACCGCGACGATCACGATGGTCGGATAGGCGCGCCAGGACAGACCGTCGACCTCCATGAGGGTGCGTAGATCCCGCTGCCAGCGGGCGAACCACACGAAAACTCCCACCGAACCCGCCACCGCGAGCACCGCCAGTCCCGACCACACCGCCCCGTTGGGGCACGGGGGTCGGCGGCGCACCATCCAGAACGCCACGGCCGCGAGCAGTGTCCCGAGGCCGTAGCCGACGAACGCCGCGGCGCCCGACACGATGCCCTGGAACAGCGGTCCGCGTGGCAGCAGTGACGGCGTCAGCGAGATCCACGCCACGAGCAGGGCCAGCACCATTCCGGTGAACGACAGGCCGTGCGGATCCCGTGGTGGCCGGGCGGCCTCGGACTCCGGTTCGGTCGGCGAATTCCGCACGCTCGGTCCTGAATCCATTCGCATTCCTTTGCGATTCGACCGGTCTCCCGCGCGACCGGCACGTCAGCGGGATATTCGCCACAGATCCGCGAGCAGGTTGCCACATGGTCGCCGCTGCGGACCGCCCGCGCAAGCACCCCCGCCGGTGTCGTCACCGCGTGGTGCCCGGCCATCCTCGTGGTGCGTCGGCGACACACCGGGTATCCGCCCTACCATCGTTGTTCGAACGCGAAGGAGTAGATATGCCCGAGGGCAGCGCACACGCCGGGTCGGTTTTCGACGCTTTCGTCGCGGGTGCCGACTACCCGGTCCTCGTGGTGACCACCCGCAAAGGGCCACTGCGCGCCGGATGCCTGGTGGGGTTCGCCACCCAGGTGAGTATCGACCCGCCCCGTTTCCTCGTCGCCCTTTCCAAGAAGAACCACACCTACACCCTCGCCCGCGAGGCCCATCACCTCGCGGTTCACCTGCTCGACAGCCGACAGACCTCGCTGGCGACCCTGTTCGGCGCCGAAACGGGTGACGACATCGACAAATTCGCGCACTGCGACTGGCACCCCGGCCCCGCCACCCTGCCGATCCTCGACGCCGCCGCGGGCTGGTTCTGCGGACGGATCCTCGACAAACACGATCTCGGCGACCACGTCGGCTTCGTCCTCGCGCCGGAAGCCGGTTCCGCTCCGGCACCCGATATCACCGCCCTACGTTACGACCGGGTGGCCGCGCTCGAGCCCGGTCACGAAGCCTGATCCGGTCCGCCGGGGTCGGCGGTCGCGGTGCTCGGATGTTTGCCCGCCCCGAACCGGGCTATGCGGTAGGAGACCGGTCGACACCCAGACCGGTTCGCCTCAGGAAAGGGGATCTTCGTGAGCACCACCGACAAGGCGAAGAACAAGGCCGACGACATCGCCGGTCAGGCCAAGGAGAAGTTGGGCCAGGTCACCGGCGACGACGAGAAGCGCAACGAAGGCAAGGCCGACCAGGCCAAGTCGAATCTGAAGGACGCGGGCGAGAAGGTCAAGGACGCGTTCCGCCACTGATCCACCGAAGACATCGCGGGCGCGCGGGTACAGGTCATCCGGACCTGCGCCCGCGCGTCGTTCGTTTGGCTCGGGCACGTTCCCGGTCATCGACGCGCTGATGGAGGAGGTGCGAGATGCCGAAGGAATGTGCGCAAGGGTCACGGACGAAAGGGGTGCGAACCGGATCGGTTCGCACCCCTTGTCGCGGGTATCGCGGTCAGTTGTCCTTCTGCTTGGCGGCCTGCCGCGCCTCGTTCAGGTCGGCGGCGGCACGCGCGGACTCCGCTTCGGCTTCCTTGCGGGCCGCCTCGCGCTGCGACGCGGCCTTGTCCTGCTGGGCCGAACCCTCGTCCTTCAGATCGCGGTCGCCGGTGACGGCGCCCGCCGCCTCCTTGGCCCGACCCTTGATGTCCTCGATGACACCTTCGACGGCCTCTCGGGGCCCACTCGCATGTTCGGACACATCTACCTCCGGGTCTCGGAACGGCTTACTCCGGTCGCATACCCGGTGGGCCGGGTTCAAACATGGGCCGTCACGGCACCGCACCGCCGAAATCGGCCCCTACCTGCACCGACAGCTTCGCCCACGGTGAGGACCACCACCTTCGGGCCAGGGTGCGGCCGGGAACACAGCCGCCGGGTGACCACGGTCAACGGCGGTGCACTCTGGCGCAGACCTGTTCGGTGAATTCGCTCGTCGACGCCGACCCGCCGAGGTCGGCGGTGGCGATCCCCGCCTCGAACGCCGAGGCGACGGCATGCCGGATACGGTCACCCGCGTACCCGTAGAGCGCGTCGCCGTCACGGGTGCCGAGCCAATGCAGCAGCATCGCCGCCGACAGTTGCAACGCGACCGGGTTGGCGCGATTGTGCCCGGCGAGCCCGGGGGCGGCCCCGTGCACGGCCTGGGCCATCGCCCTGGTCGCCGAGCAGTTGAGCGAGGCCGCCATGCCGAGCGATCCGCTCAGTTCCCCCGCCAGGTCGGAGAGGATGTCGCCGAAGAGGTTCTCGGTGACGATCACATCGAAATCGCCGGGTGCGCGCACCAGATGCGCGGCGGTCGCGTCGACATGTTCCTCGAGTACCTCCACCCCCGGGTAGGCGTGTCCGACCTCGAAACACACGTCGCGGAACAGTCCCATGGTCATCGGCAGCACATTGGCCTTGTGCACGATGGTGACCCGTTCGCGCCGGGTGGCGGCGAGCCGGAACGCCTCGTGCGCGATCAACTCGCAGGCGCGGCGGGTCACCACGCCGACGGCCATCGCGACATCCGGGGTCGGCCGGAACTCCCCCGATCCGGCGTACATATTGCGATCGGCGTAGAAACCTTCGCTGTTCTCCCGCACGATCACCAGATCGATATCGGGCGCGAGCGCTCGCACGCCGGTGAACGCCCTGGCCGGGCGGATATTCGCGTAGAGGCCGAAATGTTTGCGAATGGCCCCGCCCGGTGCGACACCGCGCCGGTGTTCGTCCGGGTAGGAGACATTGTCGTGCGGTCCGAGAATCCAGGCGTCGAGATCCTCCAGTGCCCGCAGCGTCCGCTCGGGGACCGGATCGCCGTATTCGGCGATCGCGGCGTGGCCGACCAGCAGCGGCACCCATTCGATCGCGGGCGCGCCGACCGCGACCAGCGCCTCGTCCACCGCCGACCGGGCGGCGCGCACCACCTCCGGGCCGATACCGTCCCCCTCGATCAGGCCGAGTCGTAGCGGTTCACTCACATGGTTCACCCGGTCATCCTGCCGCCGGGGCGCGTATGCGATTCGAACCGCCCCGCTGACACGCCGGGAGCGCTAGTTTCGGAAGACGATGGTGCAATCGGTCGAACTGCTACTGGACGACGCGGCCGACGCCGAGATCCGGCGGCAGTGGGAATCACTGGCACAGGCGGGCGTCACCGGCCCGTCCGCGCATCGCCGCGCCACCGATAGACCGCATATCACCGTGGCGGTGGCGCACGAGATCTGGCCGCGTATCGACCGCGCGCTCGAACGCTGCGACTTCGCACCGATCCCGGTGCGCCTCGGCGGATTGCTGATCTTCGGGAAGCGGCGCCCGATCCTGGTCCGCCACGTCGTGCCGACCGAATCGTTGCTCGCGCTGCACCGCCTGATCCACCGGACGGTCGCGCCGTGTCCCGGGGTGCCCGCGAATGTGCGGCCCGACGAATGGACCCCGCACGTCACCCTCGCGCGCCGGGTTCCGGTCACGGGACTGGGCGAGGCGATCGACGCCGTCGCCCACGATCGTGATTTCCCGGCGACCGTGGTGGGTATTCGGCGTTGGGACGGTGAGCAACGGCGGGCATGGCTCGTCGCCGACGCGACGGGCCGTACCGGACCGAGCACGCGCGAGGACGTGGAAGATAAACAGTGAGCCGGGCGTTGGAATCTGGCGACACACGAAACGAGAGGACGTCATGGCCACCCAGACGCTGACCCAAAAGAACTTCGATGAGGTAGTCACCGGAAACGACGTGGTACTCGTCGATTTCTGGGCATCGTGGTGCGGTCCGTGTAAGAGCTTCGCACCCACCTTCGAGGCTTCCTCCGACCAGCATCCCGATGTCGTGCACGGCAAGGTGGACACCGAGGCGGAGCAGAGCCTGGCCGCCGCCGCGAATATCCGCTCCATCCCGACCATCATGGCCTTCCGCGAGGGCGTGCTCGTCTTCGCGCAGCCGGGCGCTCTTCCACCGGCGGCGCTGGAGGATCTGGTCACCCAGGTCAAGGCACTCGACATGGACGATGTGCGCAAGCAACTCGCCGAGCAGCAGGCGACCGCCGAGTAATCGGCGTCCGAACAGCCCGACGGGCCCGTGAAGCAGATGCTTCGCGGGCCCGTCGGCGTAGGTGACTCCATGTTCGACCGCCCGGGAGAACCGGGGCGGACGGACGGGACTAGGAGCGGTTGTCGAGGCGGTTGATGCTCGAAATCATCGCCCGCACAGTGGATTCCCCGCTGTCGTCGGCGAGGGCGGCGCCCCAGCCGCGCTTGCCGTCGAACTCGCACCGCACGAACGTCGCGGTGCCGTCGGCGGTACGGCGCTGATGGAATTGCAGGATCTCGACCGGGTAGCCCTCGTCGTAGAGCGCCGAGGTCAGTGCGGCGACCGGACTGCCCGTCGTCGCGACCGATCGGAGGTGATCGTCGAATTCCAGGGTCGCGGTACATTCCGAGCCGTGGCCCGCGCCCGCCCAATCGGAGAGCCGGACCGGCCCGGACTGCACGCAGTACCGGTCGAAGAATTCCGCCGAGGTCAGCTCTGTGGTTTCCGCGCGCAGCCCCTTGGGGGCGGCGGCGATGAACGTGGTCGTATCGAGAGTCAGGATCGTCATTGCAGTAGAGGTCTTCCCGAAGAATGTCGGTGTAAGGGGACCAGCATCAACAATCAACGGCCCGCAGCGAGGGGGCCGGTCCGAATCAGACCCCGCTGCGGCGGGCTACTACGAGAAGTCGCGCCTGCGCCACCTTCGCGGTTAGCGAAGGCACCACGCGGTCGCGGTCTGCGACAGTCAGCGCGGTGCTGCGGCTCTGGGCGGGATTCGGCACGCGTCCGAGAATAGGCATATCGCAGCGCGATAGCAACCTTATTCGATACCCGTTTTCCGCTACTCGCGCGTACCATCGCCGCAGCTCACGCTGTACGCCGTTCGATCGTCGCCGCGACAGCCCACTCGAGTACCGTGGATCACATGGGTCTCCTCGTGGCCATGACCATTCCCGGCCTCGCCTGCCTGCTCATCGCGCTGGCATTCGCCGAGGTGCTCTGGAATCGCCTCACCGGCAGTCGCGTGCTGCCCTGGTCCCGGCGCGCGGGCCGCCCGGTGGCCGCGGCGGGCTTCGAAGAGGTCACCGCGCTGTTCCAGGGGTCCAAGCACCACGAGTTCGAACAGCGACAGACGGCGTTGATGCACCGCGAGGATCTCTCCGACGGCGCGCCGCCGCGTGACGAGATCGACCTGGGCGTCGGAGCGGCGCGATTGCTGCGCCGCTCCGAATAACGCTGCCGCGCCGGGCGAGTCGCGCTTCGAGCGCCTCGCACCACCGACGACGGTCAGCGGGTTCCTGCGGTCGAGCCGAGACATCGTCGCACCGGACAGGCCACCGCCGGGGCCGCGCTCACACGTGGCTCAGCCCGCGACCGACGTCGCCAACACTTTCGGCGGCTTCACCTCGCCGTCGGCGGTGCGGTGCAGGCCGCGACGGTCGTAGGTCAGCGTCGCCGCCACCCCGAGCACCAGCCCGACCGCGAGACCGACGGCGGTCATCCAGACCCCGTGGGACAGACCGGCTTCCGCGTCGCCGTCGAAGAACATGATGGCGCGCACGGCCAGGTAGATCTGATGCATCGGTTCGAAGCGCGCGAGGACGGCGACATAGCCGGGCACCGCCTCCAGCGGTACCGTCGCCGCCGACGACGGCAATCCGAGCACCACGAACAACACCAGATTGACCAGCAGTCCCGCGGTACCGAAGGTGGCGAGTACCGCCAGCGCCGTGACGCCGACCGCGAGGATGGCCAGCGTGCCGTAGAGCCACAGCAGCAGCGGGCCGGGCACCGGCACGTCCAGCAGTCGCGCGACACCGAGGAATATCGCCGACAGCAGCGGCGCGGCGAGGCCGACGACGGCCCATTTGATCAGCAGCGTCCGGAACCGGCTGATACCGGTGGCGGGTTGGTGCACGAACCACGGACCGTATTCGGTCGGGATGAATCCGAGGAGCGAGTCGACCAGGGTGTGGATGATCATGGCGCCGGTGAATCCGGCCAGGAGCAGGATCAGCGTGTAGAAGAACGCGACCAATCCCTGTCCGGCGCCGTCGTCGAGCGGACGGTAGGGCGCTTCGATCACGTCGATCGGATCGGCGATCATCAGCCGCGCCGCGCCGCTGATCGGGTCGCCCGCTGGAGCGGCGGGACCGGCCGCGAGCGTGGCCTCGACCCGCTCGGTGAGACTCTTGCCCACGGTGTCGTCGACCTGCCCGAGGGCGGTGTCGGCGATGCGCTGCATGATCCCCGTGGTGTACGGACCGACGCGGGGATTGGTGTGCACCGTGATGACCGGACGTTCCATCACACCCGGTACGACCGCGCCCGCACCGAGGATGACCAGGCGTTTGGTGAAATCCGACGGGATCACGATGGCCCCGTACACCCGGCCCGACTTCAATTGCGCTCGGGCTTCGGAGATTCCGAGGACGCGCAGATCGACCTTGTCGGCGGGAACGCGTTCGACCAGCGCCGCGGCGATCTGGTCGCCGAAGTTCTCCCGCGCGCCGTCGACCGTCTCACCGACGTCCTGATTCACCAGCGCGACCGGGAAGTCGTGCAGATTCTTCTCCGTATTGCTTGCATAGCCGAGGTACATGGTGGCGAGCAGCGCCGCGAAGACCGCGAGCAGCGCGATCGGGGCGGTGAAGATCCGGACCGTCATGAACCTGAATGTAGGCAGTGCCTACAAAGTAGTCAACGCCTACATCTTGTTATCCTGCACTCACGATGTCACTGACCCGTGCCCGCTCCTATCACCACGGCGACCTGCGCGCCGAGCTACTGCAACGCGCGGAGACCACGCTGCGCGAATCCGGTGTCGACAGGCTGTCGCTGCGACAACTCGCCCGCGACGTCGGCGTCAGCCATGCCGCCCCGACCCGGCATTTCCGGGACAAGCAGGCGTTGCTCGACGCGCTCGCCGTCGCCGGATTCGAACGGCTCGGCGCGTCCTTCGACGCGCTCACCCCCGCCGAATCGTTCGCCGAGCCGATGCGCGCGATGGCGCTGACCTACCTCCGGTTCGCCACCGAGAACTCCGCGCTGCTCGCGCTCATGTTCGCCCGCAGGCACAGCCCGGTCGCCGGTGACGAGATGTCACGGGCCGTCGACCACGCCTTCGCGCGGCCGGTCTCCCTGATCGCGAACGCCCAGACCCGCGGCGAGATCATCCCCGGCGACCCGCGGCGCATCGCGCTCACCGCCGTCGCGGCCCTCCAGGGTCTGGCCACCTTCCTCGGTTCCGGACTGGTGTTCCCGGAAGCCGCGGACGCCTGGCTCGACGACACGGTCACCCATGTCATGCTCGGCCTGCGCCCGCGGCCGTAGCGACCGCTAGACGGTCACCTCGTTCAGCTTGCCGGTGGCGACGTCGAAGACGAACCCGCGAATGGAATCCTTGTGCGGGATGAACGCGCTGTCGACGATCCGCGCGATCGATTGGCGCACATCGGTTTCCAGATCGGAGAAGGCCTCGGCGGCCCATTCGGGTTTGATACCGGTCTCGGCCTGGATGGCGGCCTTGAAATCATCGTCGGTGAAGGTGAGCATGCCGCAGTCGGTGTGGTGGATCAGGATGATCTCCCTGGTGCCGAGCAGGCGCTGACTGATGGCGAGCGAGCGGATCTCGTCGGCGGTGATCACGCCGCCGGCGTTGCGGATCACGTGGGCCTCGCCCTCGGCGAGTCCGAGCACCCCGTAGACGTTGATTCTGGCATCCATGCAGGCGACGACGGCTACCCCCTTCGACGGCGGCAACGGCAGCGGTCCGGCGAAGGTGCTCGCGTATTCCGCGTTGTTCTCCAGGTACTGATCGGTGACGGTCATGTCGTTTCATCCCTCGGCGATCGGTATGCGTGCATGCGAATTCGGTGATCCGAACGCTAGTGCAGCAATGTGCGAGCTATATGATTCGACTCACGGTAATTTCTTTGGTGGACAGTCCGATCCACCGATTTTCCCCAGCATCGCTCCGGTAAATTCCGGCCGAATCCACCGACGGCGACCCTCGCCGCGGTGGATTCGTTGCCATACAGCTATTTTCACGCGCCCGACCGTCAGTGGGCGGCGGAATCCCAGCTGCGGCCGGTCCCGACGGAGACGTCGAGCGGCACCGAGAGGGCGATGGCCGAGGACATGCGTTCCCTGGCGAGGGTTTCCAGCGCCTCCCGTTCCCCGTCGGCGACCTCGAAGACGAGTTCGTCGTGGATCTGGAGCAGCATGCGCGAACGCAGACCGGCCTCGCGCACGGCACGGTGCACGTCGATCATCGCCACCTTGATGATGTCGGCGGCGGTGCCCTGGATGGGCGCGTTCAGCGCCATGCGCTCGGCCGCCTCGCGGCGCTGCCTGTTGCTCGAGTCCAGATCGGGCAGGTAGCGGCGGCGACCGAAGAGGGTTTGGGTGTAGCCGACCTTGCGCGCCTGTTCGACGACTTCGTAGAGGTAGTCGCGAATCCGGCCGAAACGATCGAAGTAGACGTCCATCTGCTCCTTCGCCTCACCGGTGCTGATCTTCAGCTGTGCCGCGAGACCGTAGGAACTCAGTCCGTAGGCCAGACCGTAGGACATCGCCTTGATTCGGCGGCGCACTTCGGGGGTGACCTCGGAGATCGGGATGTCGAAGGCCTTGGACGCGACGAAAGTATGCAGGTCCTCGCCGGAATTGAAGGCTTCGATCAAACCCTCGTCGCCGGAGAGGTGCGCCATGATCCGCATTTCGATCTGGCTGTAGTCGGCGGTCATCAGTTCCGAGTAGCCGGGACCGACGACGAAGGTGTCGCGGATCTCGCGCCCGGTGTCGGTGCGGATGGGGATGTTCTGCAGATTCGGCTCGGTGGAGGAGAGCCTGCCGGTCGCCGCGATGGTCTGGTTGAACGTGGTGTGGACGCGGCCGTCGTCGGCGACCGATTTCAGCAGCCCGTCCACGGTGACCTTGAGGCGGGTGGCGTCGCGGTGTTCGAGCAGGTGCGCCAGGAACGGGTGCTCGGTCTTCTCGAACAGCGATTCCAGGGCGTCGGCGTCGGTGGTGTAACCGGTCTTGGTGCGCTTGGTCTTGGGCATGTCGAGTTCGTCGAACAGCACCACCTGCAACTGCTTCGGCGAGCCGAGATTGATCTGCTTGCCGATCACCCCGTACGCGGCGTTCGCGGCATCGGCGACCTTGTCGGCGAACCGGCGCTGCAAGGATTCCAGCTGCGCGACATCGACCGCGATACCCGCGTCCTCCAGTTCGGCGAGCACGCCGAGCAGCGGCAGTTCCATCTCCGCGAGCAGGGGGGTGGATTCGATCGTGTCGAGTTCGGTGTCGAGCGCCCCGGCCAGATCGAGAACGGCTCTGGCACGCAACATCTCGGTCTGCGCGAGTTGCGCGTCGACGCTGTCCTCGTCGTCGAGCAACGACAACTGCTGGGTCTCGTCGGTTTCCGCGCGCAGTTCCCGGTGCAGGTAGCGCAGCGAGAGATCGTCGAGATTGAAGGTGCGCTGTCCCGGCCGCACCAGGTAGGCGGCCAGCGCGGTGTCACTGGTCAGGCCGTGCAGCGACCAGCCGCGACCGCGCAGCGCGTGCACGGCGGATTTGGCCTCGTGCAACGCCTTGGGCACCGCGGCGTCGGCCAGCCACGCGCCGAGCGCGGCCTCGTCCTCGGGCGTCAGCACCGTGACGTCGATATAGCCGCTCTCGCCGTCGCCCGCCGCGATCGCGAGCGCCTTCACATCACCGTCGACCGGCGTGCCCGTGCCGACCACCGACACACCGTGTCGGGTCCCCGCGACGGCGTGCTCGGCCAGCCAGTCCGCGACGGCGCCCACTTCGAGTGCGCCACCGCTGATATCGAATCCGGCCTCGGCCTCGGGCTCCGGCGGCGCCAGGGTCTCGAAGAGACGATCGCGCAGCACCCGGAATTCCAGATCGTCGAACAGCTGGTGGATCTTGTTGCGATCCCACGGCTGCTGGGCCAGCTGCTCGGGGGTGTAGGGCAGCGGCACATCCTTCACCATCTCGGTGAGCTGACGGTTGAGCACCACGCTGCTGAGATTGGCGCGCAGCGAGTCGCCGACCTTGCCCTTGACCTCGTCGACCTTGTCGACCAGCGTCGCCAGATCGCCGAATTCGCGCACCCACTTCGCCGCGGTCTTCTCCCCCACCCCGGGAATGCCGGGCAGGTTGTCACTCGGATCGCCGCGCAGCGCCGCGTAATCGGGGTACTGGGTCGGGGTGAGACCGTATTTGGTCATCACCTCGTCCGGGGTGAACCTGGTCAGATCCGAGACGCCCTTGCGCGGGTAGAGCACCGTGACATCGTCGTTGACCAACTGGATGGCGTCGCGATCGCCGGTGACGATGAGGATGCGGAAACCCTCCGACAGCGCCTGGGTGGTGAGTGTGGCGATCACGTCGTCGGCCTCGTAACCGTCGATCGCCATCACCGGAATCCCCATCGCGCCGAGGACATCCTTGGTGAGTTCGACCTGGCCGCGGAATTCGTCGGGCGTCTGGCTGCGATTGGCCTTGTATTCCGGATACGCCTCGGTGCGGAACGTCTTGCGCGAGACGTCGAACGCGGCGGCGACGTGCGTCGGTTTCTCGTCGCGCAGCAGGTTGATCAACATCGCGGTGAATCCGTAGACGGCGTTGGTGGTCTGCCCGGTCACCGTTTTGAAGTTCTCCGCCGGTAGCGCGAAGAACGCGCGGTAGGCGATCGAATGCCCGTCCAGCAGGAGCAGAGTCGGCCGGTCCGCACCGGCGGAGTCGCTGGAACCGGAGCCGGTGGCTGGACGCTGCGCAGTCGTGGGTGAACTCACGCCCCCGAGTCTAGGGACCGGCACCGACAAGGCACTACGCCGACACCCGGGCGGGCCGCGCACCGCTCAGTCGACGTTCACCTGGGCGGCGTACCAGGTGTTGCACTCCCAGGTGTCGCCCTTGTCCGACCCCCACTTCCACCAGCCCCAGGCATTGGCGTCGGTGCCGTACCCACGCGGTTCGCCCGGCCGGTCACCGACGGAGCGGTTGACGCGGGCGGCCTCCTCCCAGGTCTGTTCGTCGATATCGCCGCGATCGAAACCGGTGCCGAGGAACATTCCGGAGAAACATCCCGCCTGCAACTCCCAGCGCCTGCCCTGTTCCTGGCCCGCCGACGAATTCCAGCCGAGCGCGGCACGCTTGTCGGTGTAGGCGTGGGTGAGCCCGATGATGGTCTGGATGTGGTGGCCGTATTCGCGCGCGACGACCGCCAGTTGCGCGCCACGGCGTGAGCCGACGGCCAGCGGGCGCACCGTGTCGAACGGCAGCAGAATGGTCTCGTCGGTCGCGCAATAGGAACCCCCGCGGATCTCGGAGGCGTTCGGCGCGCACGGACTGCTGACCGATCCGGCCTGTTGCGGCGCGAGGAGTCGCGGGGTGCGGAACGGCAGGCCCGCCCCGCGTAGCGTCGGCTCCCAGGCCGCGTCGAGGCAGCCGATCGCCGCTTTGTAGAAATCCTGCGCGGCCAGCGCGTCGTCACGCCAGCGCGGCAGCGCGCAGTCGATCCGCTCCAGCCCGATGTGCTGCGCGAAGAGCGGATGATCGACCAGCGCCGAGACCGCTCGGCTCGACGCGAGCGGCGGGACGCCCACCCGCGACACACCGGCCAGCGGACCGGACGCGATCGGCGGGGCGCCGTCGCGCGCCGGATTCGGATCCTCGGTCACCGTGCCCTGGAATCCGGGCACCCCCTCGACCGCGGCGGCATGGTGCGTACTGCGCGGATCCTTGGGCTCGAGCGTTCTTCCCGCGGCGACCAGCGCCGCCGCGGCCAGAATTCCGACCACTCCGAATGCCACCAGGATCGGGAATCGTCGACGACGCCGCATCCGCAGCCATCGAGTCGTCAGCGGCGTGTTCATGACTATTCCCTGACCCAGCTTCGTCGACGCATCGTGTTCCATCATGTCGTGCGGGGTCCGGCACGGTTTCGCGTGCCGGACCCGACCACTCAGCCGACGCCGAGATAGGCCGATTTCACCGCCGAATCGGTGAGCAGTTCACCGCCGGTACCGGTTTTGGTCACCTCACCGGTTTCCAGGATGTAGGCGCGATCGCTGCGGGCGAGGGCCTGCTGCGCGTTCTGCTCGACCAGTAGCACCGTGGTGCCCCGCTGGTTGATCTCGCTGATGATCCGGAAGATCTGCTGAATCACCATGGGCGCCAACCCCATCGACGGTTCGTCGAGCAGCAGCAGGCGCGGACGCGCCATCAGCGACCGGCCGATGGCCAGCATCTGCTGCTCGCCGCCGGACAGCGTGCCGCCGACCTGTTTGCGCCGCTCCGAGAGCCGAGGGAACAGTTCGAAAACCCAGTCCAAGGTGTTGGAGTACTCGGCTTTCTGTTTGAATCCCCGGCCATAGCAGCCCATGTCGAGATTCTCCTGCACCGTCATGCCGGGGAAAACACCCCGGCCTTCCGGCGCCTGGATCAATCCGCCGATCACCCGTTCGTGGGCCTTCAGCTTGGTGATGTCGCGGCCCTCGAACAGGATCCGCCCCTTGGTCAGCGGCAGCAGGCCCGACAGCGCGCGCATGGTCGTGGTCTTGCCCGCGCCGTTCGCCCCGAGCAGGGTGACCAGCTCACCTTCGGCCACCTTCAGCGAAATCCCGTGCAGTGCCTGGATTCTGCCGTAGTTGACGACCATGTCCTCGACTTCGAGCAGCGGGGGCGCCGCGCTGAAGTCGCGGGTGGCGCCGGTGACCGGCTGCTCGCCGGTCGACACCGGCGGCGGACCCTGGCCCGGCTGCACGATCGGCAGTTTCTGCGTCGGCTGATCGACGGTGAAGAACCCACCGGCCTGCGGTTCGGGCGCGGTGTCCTCGGGTTCGCCGCTCGGCGTGGCGATCTCGATCCCGGCGTCGGCCGCCGCCTGCTCGACCTCGTCGTCGGGCACACCGAGGTAGGCCGCGATCACCGAGGGATCCTCGCGGATATCGGCGGGCAGTCCGTCGGCGATCTTGCGGCCGAATTCCAGGACGACGATGCGGTCGGTCACGCCCATGACCAGACGCATATCGTGCTCGATGAGCAGCACCGTGAACCCGTCGTCGCGGATCTTGCGGATCAGATCCATCAGCGCCGCCTTCTCGCTGGGATTGAATCCCGCGGCGGGTTCGTCCAGGCACAGCAGCTTCGGCTCGGTGGCCAGCGCGCGGGCGATCTCGAGTCTGCGCTGATCACCGTAGGACAGATTGCGCGCCTTCTCCACGGCATGCGGTGCGATACCGACGAATTCGAGCAGTGCCATACCGCGCTCGATGGCGTCGTGTTCCTCGCGGCGGTGCCGCCGGGTACGGAACACGGCACCGGGCACCGAGGTCTTGTGCCTGGCGTCGGTGCCGACGACCACGTTCTCCAGCGCCGTCATCTCACCGAAGAGCCGGATGTTCTGGAAGGTTCGCGCGATGCCGAGGCGGGTGATCTCGTTGCGCGAGGTCTTCGTCAGCGGTTTGCCGTCGAAGAACACCGTGCCCGCCGAGGGTTGGTAGACGCCGGTGATCGCGTTGAAACAGGTGGTCTTTCCCGCGCCGTTGGGTCCGATCAGGCCGAGGATCTCGCCGCGGCGGATCTCGAAACTGACCTTGTTCAAGGCGGTCAGGCCGCCGAACTGCACCGTCAACTCGTCGGTTCGCAGCAGCGGCGCACCGATCTCGGTGTCGATGGCCCGATTCGTCGCGACGACCTCGGCGACGGTCTCGGCATCGCCGAGGGCCGGGATCACCGCGGTGACGTCGACCATGCCCGCGCTGCCGACCTGTTCCTGTTCGGCGTATCCCGCCGCCATGTCCTCGTTGTCGAAGAGCGCGCCGCCCGGGCCCGGCCCGGTCATCGGCCCGCTCCGACAGCCACCGGCTCCGGCGCCGGACGGCGCACCGCCCGATACACCTGCCGACCGTAGGCCAGCAGTTTCTGCCGAGCCGGGAACAGACCCTGCGGACGCAGAATCATCATCACCACCAGCGCTATTCCGAAATACAGATATTTGAGGTCACCGAGCGACTGCGCGCCGCCCTTGCGGAACAACAGCACACTACCGAGCAGCAGCAGACCCATCACACCGGTGAAGACCGTCGCGGTGATGACGCCGCGCTGGATCCACGGACCCATGTGCTGCACCCGGTAACGCCACGCGACCAGCAGACCGACGAACACGGCCACGTCCAGGGCGAGGAGCACGTACCCCGTCGATTCCTCGGAAACCAGTTGCACCGACTGCAACCGCAGCGGCAGGTAGGCGATCAGGAACGCGCCGACGATCACGCCGAGTTTGTTGCCCTTGCCGCCGAGGACCACCGCGCACAGGAACAGCATCGAGGTGATGATGTCGAATTGGCGCGGATTGACGTAGGTCACCTGCCCGGCGTACATCGCGCCGGACAGACCGCCGACGGCCGCGCCGATGGTGAAGGCCCACAGTTTGAATTTGAAGGTGGGCACGCCCATGATCTCGGCGGCGTCCTCGTCCTCGCGGATGGCGACCCAGGCGCGTCCGACCCGGCTGCGCTCGAGGTTGCCGACGATCAACAGGACGATGATCACCAGCACCAGGCCGAGCCAGAACCACCAGGTGCCGTTGTTGGCCCGCACGAACGGATTCCAGCTGCTGGTGTCACCGAGATTGCCCGGCGAGAAGACCCCGCCCGGCCGGGTCTCGGATTCGCCGAGCTGCGGGTAGGCGATCTGCGAGAGTCCGAGACTGCCGTTGGTGACCTCGCCGAGATTGTCGGCGAGCAATCGGACGATCTCACCGAATCCGAGGGTGACGATGGCGAGGTAGTCGCCGCGCAGCCGCAGTGTCGGGGTGCCGAGCACCAGGCCCGACAGCGCGGTCACCGCGATCGCGAGCGGTACGCAGGCCAGCCAGGCCCAGCTCGGATTCAGCCAGCCGCCGTCTGTTTGATTCCACGGACTGTTCGGGCTGGTGAGCAGGCCGACGGTGTAGGCGCCGACCGCGTAGAAGCCGACGTAACCGAGGTCGAGCAGACCCGCTTGGCCGACAACCACATTCAGTCCGACGGCGATGAGCGCGTACATGGCGAACTGCGCCATCACACCGCCGAAACTCACGGCGGGGGTGTCGAGCAGCGGCGGCGGATACAGCGGGAGCAGCGCCAGCGCGATGATCGCGGGCACGCCGACGGCCCATTGCGCGGGCCGGGACAATCCGCCCCACCAGTCGCGAATCGTGTCGCCGAGACCGGCTTTCGACGGCGCGGCGGGTTCTGCGGAGGGGTCTCCGGTGGGTTCTTTGATCACGTCGGTCATGCGCGTGCCCTTCCGAGGCTTTCACCCAGAATGCCGGTCGGCCGGAACATCAGCACGGTCACCAGCAGGACGAACGCGACCACGTCGCGCCATTCGGTGCCGAACAGGATCTGGCCGTACTGTTCGGCGATTCCGAGGATCAGCCCGCCGAGCAGCGCGCCGCGCAGATTGCCGATGCCACCGAGCACCGCGGCGCTGAATGCCTTGATACCGAGGATGAATCCGCCGGAGTAGATGATGCCGGTCGGCACCCGCAGGGTGTAGAGCAGCGCGGCCGCGCCCGCGAGCACACCGCCGATGAGGAAGGTCAGCATGATGACCCGTTCCCGCGAAACACCCATCAGCGTCGCGGTATCGGGATCCTGGGCCACGGCGCGAATGCCGCGCCCGAATTTGGTCTGGTTGATCAGCACTTCGGTCACGATCGCGAGGAAGACCGCGGAGACCACGATCACGATGGCGACATTGGTGACGTCGGCGCCGAGAAAGCTGAACTGCACCTTGGGATCGACGAGCCGGATGCCGGTCTGGGCGTTGGTGCCGCCGAGACCCGGTTTGATCTTGGGCAGGATGTAGTGCACGAATTCCTGGATCACGAACGACATACCGATCGCGGTGATCAGGAAGGCGAGGGGTTTCGCGCCGCGTTTGCGCAGAGGTCGGTAGGCGACACGCTCCAAACCCACCGCGGCCGCGCCGGAGACCGCCATTCCGAACAGCATGGCGAGCCCGAGAAAGACGATGGTCATCACCACGCCTTGGGAATACACATCACCACTCGGTGCGAAGCCGAGTAATTCCAACCCCACGTAGGAGCCGAACATACCCAACATGAATATTTCCGAATGGGCGAAATTGATCAGCCGCAGCACACCGTAGACCAATGTGTAGCCCACGGCGACGAGGGCGTAGATCGACCCGTAAGTCAGTCCGTCCACGGTGAGGCGCCAGAACTGGTCCACCACCCCGGAGACATTGAAGTCGATCGACCCGTTGGCAAGCAGGGCCACGCCGACCGAAGCGGTTGAAGGCATTCGTATCTCTCGCGTCGGGAAACGGCGTGTGCGGGTCCTCGCGGGACCCGCACACGCCGCTCATACTCGTAGTCGAACTACTTGACCTGGTACATCCAGATCTGGATGTTCGACAGTTCCCCGGTCTCGTTCCACTTGTACTGACGGGCCACACCGGTGCCGTCGTAGGTGCGCACATAGTCGACGAGATCCGCGCGGGTCACCTTACCCGCGGCGATACCCTTCAGCACGATGGTGGTGAGGTCGTAGCCCTCGACCGAGTAGACGCCGGGCGCCTGACCGTTGAGCGCCTTGTACTCCGCGGTGAACTTCTCCGGGGCCGGGCTGCACGGGCACGACAGGTACGCGTCCTTGGCCGAACCGCCTGCCTGGCGGACGAATTCGGGATCGTTGCTGCCGTCGGCGGACGCGAACGTCGCCGTCACGCCACCGGTGCGCAGCTGCTGCACGAACGGCGCCGACTCGGCGTAGTAGCCCGAGTAGAAGATCGCGTCCGGCTTGGCGGCGGCCAGCTTGGACACCGCGGCGGAGAAGTCCTTGTCGCCTTCCTTGACGCCGACCGAGCAGCTCGGGTCGACCGCCGAACCCGCCGAGGCGGTGAACGCGTCGGCCAGGCCCTTGCCGTAGTCGGTGTTGTCGACGACGACGCAGATCTTCTTGTAGCCGAGTTTGCCGGTCAGGTACTTCGCGACCGCGGGGCCCTGCGAATTGTCGTTGCCGAGACCGCGGAAGAAGGTCTTCCAGCCGTTCTCGGTCAGCGTCGGATTGGTGGCGGACGCCGTCAGCGTCGGCATACCCGCCTCGCTGAGGATGCCGCCGGTAGCCTTGGTCTCACCGGAGAAGGTGGGGCCGATCAGCGCGACGATATTGGGATCGCTGACGATCGTCGGAATCACCTGGGTGGCGATCTGCGCCTTACCCTCGGTGTCGAATTCCTTGACCTTGATCTGACAGTCCGGGTTGGCCTTGTTGTGCTTGTCGAGCGCGAGTTTCACGCCCATCACGACGTTGATGCCGAGAGCCGCGTTGCCGCCGGTGAGCGGGCCCGCCATGCCGATCGTCAGCGGAGCGCACTTGGCCTTGCCGTCGCCGGCCGGATCCGCCGCGGTGCCACCGTCGCTCGCGGGAACTTCGTTGCCTTCGGTGTCGAGTTGCACGACCGGCTGGATGGACAGGTCGGCGCTGCCACCGCCGCCGCCGTTGTCGGTCGACTTATCACTGCACCCCGACAGCACCAGCGCGGCGGCCGCGCCGATCACCACCACGCCACGCGTCGTACGACTGCGCCATGTCGAACTAAGCACGTCTCACCTCTACGTCCTGTGCTCCCCCCGGCTCCCGGAGGAGGCCGACCACGTCGGCCCGGACAGAACATAGCGTTGGTACGTTAGATCCGCATCACATTCGCATCATGGCTGCGACATCGTGTCGAATTCTTTTTTACGATTACGTGTCGAATGAGTAAAGTTTTCCGGCCACGCCCCGATGCGGGGCGAATTTCCGGTCACTTGGGAGTCAGATTCTCCAGCACCACCTCGGCTACCGCCTTCATGGTGGTGCGCCGGTCCATGGCGGTCCGCTGAATCCATTTGAAGGCCTGCGGCTCCGACAAACCCTGGGTCTGCATCAGCACACCCTTGGCACGTTCGACCAGCTTACGGGTCTCCAGACGATCGGTGAGGTTGGCGACCTCGCTCTCGAGCGCGGCGATCTCGTGGAACCGGCTGGCGGCCAACTCGATGGCGGGCACCAGGTCCGATTTGGTGAACGGCTTCACCAGATACGCCATCGCGCCGGCGTCACGCGCCCGCTCGACCAGGTCGCGCTGACTGAACGCGGTGAGAATCACCACCGGCGCAACACGTTTGGACGCGATCTCGGCCGCGGCGTCGATTCCGTCGCGGCGCGGCATCTTCACATCCATGATGACCAGATCCGGTCGATGCTCGATCGCGAGATCGACGGCCTGCTGACCATCGCCCGCCTCGCCGACGACCTGATAACCCTCTTCGGTCAGCATCTCGACCAGGTCCATGCGGATGAGCGCCTCGTCCTCGGCGACGACGACCCGCTTCGCCCCGGCGTCGCGCTTCGTGCCGGCGCCCCCTGCTGCAGTGCTCATAGGTAGACCCCTCTGGTTCCGATGCCTGTCCCGACACGCCGGACGGAGCCACAGCGGCAGGCCCGGATCCTGTCGAACACCAGGCCTCGCCATCGCCCCACCCGGTACGCATTCGAGTGATGTAGAGAGTACCTTTCAGTTTCTCGGAGAACGTAGATACCCTGCGCAAAGAGCGGACGGCGTGGTGCAAGTCGCAACCCGTTCGCGATAGGCGCCCCCGACCCGCTATAGTTCTCCTCCGGTGCGCCGGGTTGGCGGAACTGGCAGACGCGACGGTCTCAAAAACCGTTGTCCGGAAGGACGTGTGGGTTCGAGTCCCACACTCGGCACCAGGGTGAAGGGCGGTTGCGAAGCAACCGCCCTTCCTGTTCTCCGCTCCGATTCCGCAATCGGTCCGCTACGCGCCCGGCACCGATATCCCCGGTCAGGGCTTCGACAACGGATGAGCGCGCCGAGGCCGATTTCGCGCGTACCGCGTGGTCCACTCTCCCGTCGGTTGAACCGTGGCGAGGTCTCGTTCGTAGTCCCTGTGTGGTGGCCGGTGGCCGAGTCCGGTAACAGCTGTCGCCTCGGGCGGCGGAGAGGTGGGGTCGGATGCGTGTGAACAGGACGACGGTCGATCTGTCCGGATATCCGGATCTCGTCGTCATCTATCTGGGGATGCGGGTGCGTAAACCGCGCGGGATCGCGCGCCTGCTGGGATTGGGGCCGAAGCTGTACCGCTCGCATCGGGACCGGCCCGACGGACTGCTGCTGCACGAGGACGTGGTGTGGGGGCTCTTTCCGCCGCACTGGGGAGCACGGCAGTACTGGCGCGATCTGGACAGCCTGGAACGGTGGACGCGTTCGGCGCCGCACCGGGATTGGTGGCAGAAATTCCTCGCCGATTCCGGCGGCACCGGATTCTGGCACGAGGCCTATTTCGCGCGCGGCGGTATCGACGCCATGTACGACGATATGGATCCGGGAACCGGGCTCGCGCGATTCGCGCCGGTCGTGTCGTCGCGCGGGCGGATGTTCTCCACGCGGGGGCGGGTATACGACAAACCCGCGGGCGTCGCGCCGGTGGTCCCCGAATCGACTTATTACCGAACCGAATCCGAGTGAGTGACACCACATTACCGACCCTTTTGTGGGAGACAGGATTGGGATCGGAAACGGTGGGGTAAGTAGTCGCGGAACGCCCCGGCGGCTCTGGATCGTGACGAATAGCGAGCGACAGTGCGAATACCCGGGTGCGTTCCGTGTACGGCATCCGACCCGCAGGTGAATATATCGGCGCGCACCTGTGATTCGCCCTTTTCGGCCCGATGGACCGATAACGGGCAGATTACGGTGAACCTATGCACGTCCTGTTCGTCTGCAACGGCAATGTCTGTCGCTCGGTGATCGCCGAGCGGGTCGCCCGCGCCGTCGCGGCCGAACACCGGCTACACGGGCTGACCGCCGAGAGCGCGGGAACCCGCGCGCTGGTCGGCTTCCCCGTCGAACCGCTCGCCGCGCAGACCATCACCGGCCTCGGCGCCGATCCGGCGGGGTTCCGGGCGCGGAAACTGAAGCCGGAGATGATCGACAGGGCCGATCTGGTCCTCGCCATGACCGAACAGTTGCGCGACCAAGCGGCGGCACTGGCCTTCGGGGCCGCTCCGCGCACCTTCACCCTGCTCGAAGCGCACCGGATCGGCAAGGTCACCGGTGCGCGCACCATCGCCGAGCTGCACCGGTCGCGTGACAATCTGTCGCTGGTCGGACGGGAGAACATCGCCGACCCGGTCGGCCTGTCCGAAGCCGCGTTCTGCGAGGTCGGCGACCGTATCGCCGAAGCCCTCGTCCCGCTGTTGCTGGCCCTGGCGCCGCACGAACCGACGCATCGCGAGGCCGAGCGGGGTCCGGGGCTGGTGATGCGACCGGCGGTCCGTTCGGCCCCGCTCGCGTCGTTTCTGGCGGCACAGCACATCCGTTGACTGGGACGCACACAACAATTCCGCCCCGGCTGTGTCGTCGGCGGGGATCGAGGGATTACACTCCCGGCGAACAGACTTCCGCCGTTGATGGTTCGACACACGACAGGAATCAGACATGCCGAAACGAATTTCGGATGTTTCTCTCCATGTTTATGTGACACCGGAAGCCCTGGAACGTGTCGTCGAGACGGTGCGCGGGGTGGTCGACGATCATTTGGAGGACCGCGACGTCTTCGCGTGGCGGTTCACACTGCCCGTCGACACCGAGGATCCCGTCCACATCGTGCTCGAATCCCAGTGGCGCGTAGACCATCCCGACGCGGAACCGGGTGATCGCCGGACCTACGAGATCGCCCTGAGCCTGGTCGGCGCGCAACGTGACCTCAGCGCGCCCGGTCTGGCGGCGCTGGAGCGCAGGCTGATGCTGGAGACCGCGGGCGGGATCACCGGTCCCGAGATCCCGCGCACCATCCGGACGCAGCGCCGCGACACCTTCGACTTCGAGACCGAACGGGAAAGCCTGTAGGACAGCCGGATACGACCCGGATACGACCCCCGATACGACAAGACCCCGCCGCACCTCGAATACCCGAGGACGACGGGGCCTTTCGCGTTTCAGCGACGCGGCGGGAAATGCCGGATCATGCCCTCCTGCACCACCGTGGCGAGCAGGTCGCCGCCGCGCGAGTAGAACCGGCCGGTGGCCAGGCCGCGTGACCCCGCGGCGACCGGGGATTCGGTGGCGTAGAGCGCCCACTCGTCGAAGCGGAACGGGCGATGGAACCAGATGGAGTGGTTCACCGTCGCGGCGACGATGCGATCCAGACCCCAGGAAAGTCCGTGCGTGGTGATGATGGAGTCCAGAATCGTCGTGTCCGACGAATACCCCAGTGTCGCAACGTGGATCAGCGGATCGTCGGGCAGCGTGCCGTCGGCCTTCATCCAGACCCGATTGTGATTGAGCTGCTCCCCGGTGCCCTTCATGATCCAGGCCGGGTCGTTCGTGTACCGCATATCGATCGGATGCGGCGCCTTGACGAACATCTGCAACTTGTCCTCGAAGCCCGCGAAATGCTCTTCCACCCGCGGCAGCCCGTCCGGATCCGGTACTTCGGGCTTGTCGTGGGCGTGTTCGAGCCCCTTGGCCCACTCCTGGAACGCGGCGAGCATGACGAACAGTTCCTGTCCGTCCTGGCTCGCGGTCACGGTCCGGTTGGCCAGTGAACGGCCGTCCCGGTGCCGGTCCACGCGGTACTCGATCGGCTGCTTGGGGTCGCCACCGCGCACGAAATGTGCGTTGACGACGTGCAGCGGGCGATCACCCGCGGTGCGTCCCGCCGCGATGATGCCCTGCGAGACCAGTTGCCCGCCGAAGGTCCTGCTCGCCACCTTCGCCGGATGCTGACCGACGAAGACGTCCTCGTCGACCTGCTCGAGATCCAGCAGGCCGAGCAGGATGTCGAGATCGGTCCCATCCGTCGATTCGATGCCGACGGTGCCACCTAGGGCAGCTGACATTTAATGATCCTCCTCGCCGATGCGGTGCACATGGATCAGATTGGTCGAACCGACAGTACCGGGCGGGGACCCCGCCACGATGACCACCAGGTCTCCCTTCTCGTATCGGCCCATCGACAGAAGTGATACATCGACCTGGTGGATCATGGCGTCGGTGCTGTTCACCGTCGGCACGATGAAGGTCTCGGTGCCCCAGGTCATGGCCAGCTGACTGCGTACCTCGGGCAGCGGGGTGAACGCGAGCAGCGGCAGGTGGGTGTGCAGGCGGGCCAGCCGTCGCACGGTGTCGCCGGATTGGGTGAAGGCGACCAGCGCCTTGGCGTTGAGCCGCTCGCCGATATCGCGGGCGGCGTAGGAGATGACGCCGCGCTTGGTGCGGGGCACGTGCGTCAGCGGAGGTACCCGCGTCGATTCCATCTCCACGGCCTGCACGATCCGCGCCATGGTCCGCACGGTCTCGATCGGATACGCGCCGACCGAGGTCTCACCGGACAGCATCACCGCGTCGGCGCCGTCGAGCACGGCGTTCGCGACATCGGAGGCCTCGGCCCTGGTCGGGCGTGAGTTCTCGATCATCGACTCGAGCATCTGCGTCGCCACGATGACGGGTTTGGCGTTCTCCCTTGCCATCTGGATGGCGCGCTTCTGCACCAACGGCACCTGCTCGAGCGGCAGCTCCACGCCGAGATCGCCGCGCGCCACCATGACGGCGTCGAAGGCGAGCACGACGGCCTCGAGATTGTCGATGGCCTCCGGCTTCTCGAGTTTGCCGATGACCGGCACCCGGCGACCGACGCGGTCCATGATGTCGTGCACCAGTTCGACGTCGGAGGGCGAGCGCACGAACGAGAGCGCGATGAAATCGACGCCGAGTTTCAGCGCGAATTCCAGATCCTCGATGTCCTTCTCGGACAGGGCGGGTACCGAGATATCCATGCCGGGCAGCGAGACGCCCTTGTTGTTGGAGACGGGGCCGCCCTCGGTGACGCGACAGATCACGTCGTTGCCGTCGACACCGGTGACGGTCAGGCCGATCTTGCCGTCGTCGACGAGCAGCCGGTCGCCCGCCTTGGCGTCGGTGGCCAATTCCTTGTAGGTGGTGGAGACCCGGTCGTGCGTGCCGTCGACTTCGTCCACGGTGATGCGGACTTCTTCGCCGGTGGCCCAGACCGTGCGGCCCTCGATGAACCGACCGAGGCGGATCTTGGGCCCCTGTAGGTCGGCGAGGATGCCGACGGCTCTGCCGAGATGATCGGAGGCCTGACGCACCTTCTTATAGTTCTCGGCATGGTCGGCGTGTTCCCCGTGGCTGAAATTCAGCCGGGCAACGTCCATGCCGCTCTCGACGAGTTCGCGGATACGGTCCTCGGTGGCAGTGGCCGGGCCGAGCGTGCACACAATCTTCGTCCGTCGCATCACGGGTTAGAGCCTAATCCCGTTGGGGTACCGGGGCCTGTGCTGGCCTCGGTGAAACCTGGGTGAAAACAATGCGCACGCAACGACGCACCGCGTGGGGAGAACTCTCACCGGGCGCGACCTCGGGCTGTTCGGTGGCAGGTGTGCGGGCGAAACCGGGTAACGGCGCAACATTCCGGTGGCGACCGGCGTCGGCGCCGGAGTTGTCGCGTGTAAAGGCAGATGTTCGTGGGGACGGAGGGAACGCGGTCGCCGCGCGGTCTCGCCGACCTTCGATGTCCACCCCCCTTGACAGCGGGGTATTACGCACGCGTGACAGCGCGCTCACCCCGCCCGCGTGATCCCCGATCCACGTGCCGTCGAGGCGACGCGAAGACCCCCGGAACTCGTGAGATCCCGGGAACGCGAACGGGCACCCCGCCGTGCAGCGGAGTGCCCTTCTCATGCCTTCGATCGGGAGGTCAGCCGCGCAGCGGGCGACCTTCGGCGTCTGGCACCTTGCCGGTGAGCATCATGATGCCGTCGATCAGCGCCCAGATACCGCAGCCACCGCAGGTGACGAGTTGCAGGATGCCGATGGTGGTGTGGCCGGTGTAGAAGCGGCCCACGCCCAGGGTGCCGACGAACAGCTGCAACAGACCCGCGGTCAGCTTCTCCTTGTCGGAGAACGGCGTGCCGTACTGGTCGCGGCCGTAGGGCGCCTCGGCGTCACCGGGGTACCCGCCCGGCTGACCGCCGTACGGCGCGGGCGCGTAGCCACCCGGCTGCTGGCCGTACTGGGGCTGCTGCCCGTAGGGATCGCTCGGCGGCTGGTTGTACTGCGGCTGTCCCGGTGCGGCCCCCGGCTTGTTCAGGTCGGGCCCCGTGCCCTGCGGGCCGTACTGGGGTCCGCCGGGGTTCTGCTGATAGGGGTCGGTCACGAAATGTCCTCCTCATTTTGTGCGGGCGCTCCCCCGCCTGTGGCGCGTCCTGTCGGACGCCGGAAACCGTGACCATATTCGCCACGGACCGGCGGGTTCGACGACGAGCGTGTCCGACTGGATCCAGCGGGCGCCGAATCGGCTGTCCCGCTCGGATTCACCCCGAAACCTGCTCGAAGTCGTGTCCGACTCGGCGGCTTCGCCAGACTCTACTGTCTTCGGCTCCGCGACGCCGACCTCGGCCGACTCGTCGTCCGGCGAACGGTTCGCCGGACCCGATACGGTTATCGCACGGCGTGACCGATCCGTTGCCGTTTCGGCCGAGAAATTTGCCGGAGGCACGGAATCCGTGCGCGCGCCCGCGAATGCCGGGGCGACTCAGGACCTGTCGGCGGTGTCGCCCTCGGCGGCGGCGGAGGCGTCGCTGCCGGTCGCGGCCGAATTCTTCGTGCCGTTGACGCCGTTCGCCGCGGACTTGCCGGATTCGGTGGCGGACGGTGTCTTCGAGGTAGCGGGGTTCGTCTCGCTCGGCGTGACACCCGAATCCGGTTCGGCCGTCGCCCCTCCCGCGGACTCTCCGGACTCTCCGGACTCGGTGGTCGCGGCGGTGGCGGATTCGGCCTCGGCGGCGGATTTCCCGAGGGCGACCGGTGTCGCCTCCGACTCGTCCTCCGTGGATTTCACGTCCGTGTCGGATTCGGCCTTCGCCTCGGCTTCGTCGGCGGTCTCGGACTTCGCGTCATCATCGGACTCCGCTTCCGCTTCCGCCTCCGCGTCGAGTTCGATCACCTCCGGATTCGCGCCCACCGCACGCAGTTCGGCGAACTGCCACGGCCACGGGCGGCGCACGGCGTCGGGTTGCAGCATCTGCGCGGTCTCACGGCCCTTGGTCGCGAAGACGAAGTAGGCGATGGCCGCGAGGAATACCAGAGCGGCGGTGAAGGAGTTGATGCGGATACCGGCGATATGGGTCGCCTCGTCGTCACGCAGCAGTTCGACCACGAAACGACCGACGCAGTAGCCCGCGACGTAGAGCGCGAACAGGCGACCGTGCCCGATGCGGAAACGCTTGTCGATCTGCACCAACAGCACGACCACGATCAGGTTCCAGACCATCTCGTAGAGGAATGTCGGCTGCACGACCTTCTCGACGACCCCGGTGGAGACACCGTTCATCATGTCCAGCTTGCCGTCGTCGTCGAAACGCAGGTTGATCTCGAGTCCCCACGGCAGATCGGTCTCCCGGCCGTAGAGTTCCTGGTTGAAATAGTTGCCGAGCCTGCCGATGGCCTGGGCGAGCAGGATCGGCGGCGCGATGGCATCACCGAACGCGGGCAACGGGATTCGGTAGATCCGGCAGCCGATCCAGGCGCCGATGCCGCCGAGGAAGACCGCGCCCCAGATACCGAGACCGCCCTGGTAGATCTTCAGCGCGTCGAGCGGATCACCGCCCTCGCCGAAGTACTTCTGCCAATCCGTCGCCACGTGGTAGAGCCGTCCGCCGACGAGTCCGAACGGCACGGCGAACATCGCGACGTCGAGTACCGTGCCGGATCTTCCGCCGCGCTCCTGCCAGCGGCGTTCGCCCCACCAGATGGCGACGACGATGCCGACGATGATGCACAGGGCATAGGCCCGTAGCGGGAACGGACCGATCTGCCACACGCCCTGCGAGGGGCTGGGAATGTAGGCCAGCACGTCGCTGTTGGCCACGACACTGTCTGCCAGGACTCGTAAGGTCACGGTCGCCACCGTAGCGGAGGCACGACCCCCGGCGAGCGTCGCGGTCCGATCACACGCCGCTCATCCGCGCGAGCCGACGAAGACCGGAACGGAAAAGGCGGTCGCCACCCGCCACGGACCGCGGCGGCGACACCGCCAACCACGGCAGCGGATCAGGACCGTACGGTCGCGGAGCGAACACCCTCGGCGAGTTCGGCGGTGAGCGCGTGGACCGCGTCCAGCCCTTCGGCGGCAGCGCTGACCAGCGCCGAACCGACGATGACGCCGTCCGCGTACGAAGCGATCTCGGCGGCCTGCGCACCCGATCGAACACCGAGGCCGACGCCGATCGGTATGTCGGAATGCGCGCGGATCCGCGCGCACAGCGCGGGCGCGGCCGAGGAGACCATGTCGCGCGCTCCGGTCACACCCATCGTCGACGCCGCGTAGATGAATCCGCGCGAGGCCTCGAGGGTCTTGACCAGTCGCTCCTCGGTGGAGGACGGCGCGACCAGGAAGATCCGGTCCAGATCGTGGGCGGCGGAGGCGACGAACCAGTCGTCGGCCTCCTCCGGGATGAGATTCGGGGTGATGATGCCCGCGCCGCCCGCACCGGCCAGATCGCGCGCGAACCGGTCGACGCCGTAGCGCAGCACCGGATTCCAGTAGCTCATGACCACGGCCTGACCGCCCGCGGCGGTGATCGCCTCGACCACGGAGAACACGTCACGCACGCGGACGCCGCCGCGCAGCGCCTGTTCGGCGGCGGCCTGGATGGTCGGGCCGTCCATGACGGGATCGGAGTAGGCGACGCCGACTTCGACGATGTCGCATCCGGATTCGACCATCGCCCGGCACACGGCGATGGACCCGGCCAGATCGGGATAACCGGCGGGCAGGTAGCCGATGAGCGCCGCCCTGCCCTCGCCGCGCGCGGCGGCGAAGGTGTTGGCGAGGCGGGACTGCTGACTCATGCGCCGGTCTCCTCGTCGTTCTCGTCGAACAGACCGAACCAGCGGGCCGCGGTGTCCATGTCCTTGTCGCCGCGTCCGGACAGGTTGACCAGGATGATCGCTCCCGGTCCGAGTTCGCTACCCAGTTTCAGCGCACCTGCCACGGCGTGCGCCGATTCGATGGCCGGGATGATGCCTTCGGCGCGGCTCAGCAGCAGCAGCGCGTCCATCGCCTCGGTGTCGGTGATCGGCCGGTACTCGGCGCGCCCGACATCCTTGAGGTAGGCGTGTTCCGGACCGACGCCCGGGTAGTCCAGGCCCGCCGAGATCGAATGCGATTCGATCGTCTGGCCGTCCTCGTCCTGGAGGAGGTAGGAGTACGCGCCCTGGAACGCGCCCGGTGTGCCGCCGGTGAAGGTGGCGGCGTGCCTGCCGGTGTCGACGCCGTCGCCCGCCGCCTCGTAGCCGATCAGCCGGACGTCGGCGTCGTCGAGGAAGGGGTGGAAGATGCCGATGGCATTGGATCCGCCGCCGACGCAGGCCACAACCGCCGCGGGCAGTCCACCGGTGAGCGCGCGTACCTGGGCTTTCGCCTCCATGCCGACGATGCGCTGGAAATCGCGCACCATCATCGGGAACGGATGCGGGCCCGCCGCGGTGCCGAAGCAGTAGTAGGTGGCGTCGGCGTTGGTGACCCAGTCGCGCAACGCCTCGTTGATGGCGTCCTTGAGGGTCTGCGAACCGGTCGTCACCGAGACGACCCGGGCGCCGAGCAGACGCATGCGCGCCACGTTCAGCGCCTGCCGCGCGGTATCGACCGCGCCCATGTAGACGACGCATTCGAGGCCGAGCAGCGCGCACGCGGTCGCGGTCGCGACGCCGTGCTGGCCCGCGCCGGTCTCGGCGATGACGCGGGTCTTGCCCATCCGCTTGGCGAGCAGTGCCTGGCCGAGCACGTTGTTGATCTTGTGCGAGCCGGTGTGGTTGAGATCCTCGCGCTTGAGCAGGATGCGCGCGCCGCCCGCGTGTTCGGCCAGCCGCGTGCATTCGAAGACCGGCGAGGGCCGACCCGTGTAGTCGCGCTGCAATCGGTCGAGTTCGTCGAGGAAGACCGGATCGAGCCTGCACTTGTCGTATTCGGCGGTGACTTCCTCGATGACCGCCATCAACGCCTCGGGCACGTGCCTACCGCCGTAGACGCCCCAGTGGCCGCCCGGATCGGGCTCGTGCGCGCTGCGCTCGTGGACGCCCTGACTGGCCTTGGGCAGCGAACCCGTCGCCATCACCGACCCCTGCGGGCCGGTTTGGGGCAGGACGGGTGGGTGCCCGCCGTCACCAGCTGCAACACCGCCGCACGGGGGTCACCGCTGGTCACCAGGCCCTCGCCGACGAGGACGGCATCCGCGCCCGCACCCGCGTAGGCGAGCAGGTCCGCGGTGCCGCGCACGCCGGATTCGGCGATCCGGATGACCTCGGTCGGCAGGCCGGGGGCGATCCGCGCGAAGACGTCGCGATCGACCTCGAGGGTTTTGAGATTGCGCGCGTTCACACCGATCACCGAGGCGCCCGCCTCGAGCGCGCGGTCGGCCTCTTCCTCGGTGTGCACCTCGACCAGCGCGGTCATGCCGAGCGATTCGGTGCGGTCGATCAGCGAGGAGAGCACGTCCTGTTCCAGGGCGGCGACGATCAGCAGGATCACGTCGGCGCCGTGCGCGCGGGCCTCGTGGATCTGGTACGGGCCGATGACGAAATCCTTGCGCAGGATCGGGATGCTCACCGAGGCGCGCACCGCGTCCAGGTCATCGAGGGAACCGCCGAAACGACGGCCTTCGGTGAGGACGCTGATGATGCGCGCGCCGCCGTCCTCGTAGGCCTTGGCCAGACTGGCCGGGTCGGGGATGTCGGCGAGAGCGCCCTTGGACGGGCTGGATCGCTTGACCTCGGCGATGACGCCGATGCCGTCCTCCAGGAGTGCGGCACGGCCGTCGAGCGGCGACGAGGCACGGGTCGCGGCGGCTTTGATGGCCTGGAAGTCCAGGACGGCTTCGCGAGCGGCCACATCCGCGCGGACCCCGTCGAGAATCGAGTCGAGTACCGTCATCTGGCTCGAATCCTTTCTGGGGAGACGGACTTGCTGCCTGAGAATCCCCCCAGGCGCTGTCTCACCGATGCTGACAAAGAATAAATGGCGTGCTCTTTCCCGATCGCGGCGGGGTTGGCCCGGCCACGACACCTCCGGTCGGGTATACCGCGCGCGACGTGGCGCGCGGTGCCCACGATGACGTCAACGGTCATGGCCGCCCGGTTCGTCCGTGGTCTCCTCGGTCGGGTCGGTACCCGCGTCGAGCGCGTCCCACAGCACCCGTTCGGACAGACCGCCTGCCGGGGCGTCGACGTCGCGCTTGGCGACCTGCTCGGTGGCGGCGGCGCGGCGGAACACCGGATTGTCGTATTTGCCGGACAGTCGCGCGGTCTGTTCTGGCATCCGCGCCAGCAGGACCGCGGCGACGAAAGCGGCGGCGGCCGCGGCGAGGGTGAGCCAGGCCGGGAACGGCGCGACGACCACCTCGGTGACCGTGGCACGCCCCGGCAGTTCGGCCAGGGTCGCGGCGCGTTCCTCGGTCGCGCCGGAACCGGTCAGCAGCGCGAAGGACGGCACGGCGGTCACCGCGGCGACCAGGCCGACGAGGATGCCGACGATACGACGCAGCCAGCCGCGCGTGGCCAGCACCGCCGCGACGGCGGTCAGCAGGACCAGGGCCAGCGGGGTGAGCGCGCCGAACCAGTCGCTGCCGAGGAGTTCGTCGGTTCTGGGCTGGGTCAGGCCGTCGGTGGACGACACGGTGACCCAGGTCAGACGCGAAGAACCCCACATGGCCGCCGCGGCGAGCGCCATGAGCACGATCGCGCCGACCGGATACCTGCGCGCCTGCCGCGCCGGGCTCGGCGCGGCGCTCGAATCGGGCTGCTGATCTGTCACGGCGGGATCCGTCATCGGCTTCCGTCCGGCGCGGGCGGGCCGCCCGGCTCCGTGCCGTAGGCGCGCAGGGTTTTCGCCGCGGCGACGGCCTTGAGCACCGCCATCGCCTTGTTCCTCGCCTCGACGTCCTCGTATTCGGGATCGGAATCGGCGACGACGCCCGCGCCCGCCTGCACATAGGCCGTGCCGTCCTTGAGCAGGGCGGTGCGGATGGCGATGGCGGTATCGGCGTCGCCCGCGAAATCGAGATACCCGACGACGCCGCCGTAGACGCCGCGGCGGGTCGGCTCCAACTCCTCGATGAGTTGCATCGCCCGCACCTTCGGCGCGCCGGACAGCGTGCCCGCCGGGAAGCAGGCGTTGACCGCGTCGAGCGCGATCCGCCCGGGAGCGAGACGGCCGGACACGGTCGAGACCAGGTGCATGACGTGGCTGTAGCGCTCGATGTGGCGGTAGTCGGTGACCCGGACGGTGCCCGGCTCGCAGACCCGGCCCAGATCGTTGCGGCCCAGATCGACCAGCATCAGGTGCTCGGCGTTCTCCTTCTCGTCGGCCAGCAGGCCCTTCTCGAGCAGCAGATCGTCCTCCTCGGTGACACCGCGCCAGCGGGTGCCCGCGATCGGGTGGGTCGTCGCGACGCCGTCCTGCACCGTCACCAAGGATTCCGGACTCGACCCGACGATGGAGAAGGCGGTGCCGCCGTCACCGTCGGGGATGTGGATCAGGTACATGTACGGACTCGGGTTGGAGGCACGCAGCATCCGGTACAGGTCGATCGGCGCGCCGTCGTAATCCATCTCGAAGCGTTGCGACAGCACGACCTGGAAGGCTTCGCCCGCCTCGATCTCCTTGATCAGCCGTCGCACGCCCGCGCCGAATTCCTCGGTGGTGCGCCTGCGCAGGTATTCCGGTTCGGGCTGATCGAAGACCGACACCGTGGACGGTGACGGCGCGGCGAGCGCCGAGGTCATCCGGTCCAATCGCGCGACGGCGTCGTCGTAGGCCTCGTCCACCCGTTCGGCGGTGCCGTTCCAGTTCACGGCGTTGGCGATCAGCGTGATCGCACCCTCGTGGTGATCGAACGCGGCCAGATCGGTCGCGAGCAGCAGCACCATCTCGGGCAGTCCCAGATCGTCGGTCGCGATCTCGGGCAGGCGTTCGATCCTGCGGACCGCGTCGTAGCCCAGATATCCGACCATGCCTCCGGTCAGCGGGGGCAGATCGGGCAGCCGCTCGGTGCGCAGCAATTCCAGCGTCTCGCGCAGCGCGAGCAGCGGATCGCCGCCCGACGGCGCGTCCACCGGGGTATTGCCGAGCCACGTCGCCTCACCGTCGACGACGGTCAGCGCCGACGGACTGCCCGCGCCGATGAAGGACCAGCGCGACCAGGACCGACCGTTCTCCGCGGACTCGAACAGGAAGGTGCCCGCCCGGTCGCCGCCGAGCTTGCGGTACGCGGACAGCGGAGTTTCCGAGTCGGCCAGCACCTTTCGGGTCACCGGGACGACCCGATGCTCCGCGGCGAGGGCGTGGAACTGTGCACGGGTCGTGGTAGTCGGTGTCGACGCGCCTGGCATGGCCCCATCATCCCAGCACCGGCTGCCCCGCCGACGAGCGGTGTCCACCCACGTTCGCCGAACGCGCCCCCGGCCCGAAACACTCCGGATTCGGCTTCCGTACCCGTGCCCTGATCGCCGCCGTAACTTTTTCCGCGACGCGGCAATTCGTCGGCGGCGGGTAGTGTCCGAGTCATGCAGACAGGTCAGCTCGCCCCACTGTTCGAGCTCCCCGATCAGTCCGGTACGCCCCGTTCGCTCGAAGCACTGCTCGCGGACGGTCCTCTGGTTCTGTTCTTCTATCCCGCCGCCAACACGCCCCTGTGCACCGCCGAAGCCTGCCATTTCCGTGATCTGGCCGCCGAATTCCAGAAGATCGGCGCGTCCTGCGTGGGAATCAGCACCGACGGCGTCGACACCCAGGCGGGGTTCGCCACCAAACAGGGTCTCGGCTACCCGCTGCTGTCCGATTCCGACGGCGCGGTCGCCGCGCGGTTCGGCGTCAAGCGCGGACTGCTCGGCAAGCTCGCGCCCGTCAAACGCCAGACCTTCGTCATCGATACCGACCGCACGGTGCTGAAGGTCATCGCCAGCGAGATCCGCGCGGGCGTGCACGCCGACGACGCACTGGAATTCCTGACCGAGCGCGCCGGATAGGAATAGCCTCGCGCGACCCGTGACGGGGTCGTACGCCGTGACACGGCGCCGGCCTCCGTCGAATCCGCAGCCGGTGCCGCGCGCCCGGCGCGAAACTCCCTCTCGTCGAGAGGGATTCGGTCGCCCGCCGACAAGGATTCGGCCGTCACGATCGTGAACGAGGCGACGAGGTCGGTGTCGGCCGCGCCGGGGAAGCTGGATCCCTTCGACGTGGCACCGGGTCGATCCGGCCCTGCGGCGGAACTGCTGGACCCCCCATCACACCGGACGCCATCAGCGGTGCGGGCGGCGGCCCTCCATGTCATGCCGGGCCGCGCACCTGATGCCCAGCCTCGGGCGCGGGCAGCAACACGGCGAGGGCAGCGCCGACGATCGGCCGATGCAGTCTCGATCCGCCGAAATGCCCCGATCGCCGGGGCTGGGGCCGTCGACACTCTCACCGAACCGTCGCGACAACCGCGTGTGAGCGGCCGGTTCAGCGCGCCCGTAGGGGGCACGGCACCGGCTACCGGCAGTCACCTCCGAAACAGGGGCGACCCGCACCGCTACCTCTACGCGATCGAGCAGCAACCGTGCGGAAATCTCGGTGGGGATTTCACCCATCCTGTGAATGACCTCACGACATCCGGCAACTCTGAGACGGTCGAGCGAAGTCGTGGCAAACTCGATATTCGCAGGTGACAGTGACTATCGGACTTGTGAACGCACGTCGCTGGCTCGAGAGAGGCACATGGTGACGAAGTGGCTCGACCCCGTCGAACAGCGGGCGTGGCGCGCGATCGTCGCGCTCATGACCCGGTTGCCCGGCGCCCTCGATACGCAGTTGCAGCGTGAGTCCGGAGTCACCCATTTCGAGTACTGGGTGCTGACCCTGTTGTCCGAGGAACCGGGTCACCGCCTCCAGATGAGCGATCTGGCGCACAAGGCGAACGCCTCGCTGTCACGGCTGTCGCACGTGATCTCCAAGTTGGAGCGGATGGGGTTGGCGGAACGAGTCGCGACCCAGGGCCGACGCGGCGTGCACGCGGTCCTGACCGACAACGGTTACCTGAAGGTGGTCGAATCGGCCCCCGGCTACCTGGACACCGTGCGTCGCCTGGTGTTCGACGGCTTGGCCGCCGACGAGACCGCGCGATTGGCCGATTTGAGCGAACTCCTGTCCACCCGGCTGACCGAGGTCCTGTCCAGGCCGGACACGGCCGCCGGGGCCGCGGACGACGGCGGCTGACCGGCGCGGCTCAGGCGGGCTCGCCCAACAGCAGGTCGGCGTCGAAGCAGGTGTGCGTGCCGGTATGGCAGGCGGCGCCCTCCTGGTCGACGACCAGCAGGATCGTGTCGCCGTCACAGTCGAGCCGGACCTGGTGGACGTATTGGGTGTGGCCCGAGGTCTCCCCCTTGACCCAGTACTCGCTGCGGGAACGCGAATAGTAGGTCGCCTTGCGGGTCGCCAGCGTGCGCGCCAGCGCCTCGTCGTCCATCCACGCGACCATCAGGACGTCGCCGGTCGCCCGCTCCTGCGCGACGGCGGCCACCAGACCGGCCTCGTTGCGCTTGAGCCTGGCGGCGATATCGGGGTCGAGTGTCATGTCCCCCGTTATAACAAGGCGCGGCAGACGCGACGTCGTCGCCCTACTCCTGTGGGCTGGTCTGCAACTCGATCGCCACCAGGAGTTCGACCAGGTCGTTGATACTGCGGACGTTGCGCCCGGTCAGTTCCTGGATGCGCCCGAGGCGGTATTTGGCGGTGTTGTGGTGGATGCGCAGTTCGTCGGCCGCCTCGCGCAGGTTCATATCGGCGGCGGCGAAGGCCCGGATGGTGTCGGCCAGCACGCCGCCGCGGGTGCGGTCGTCGGTCAGTGCGGCGCCGATGCGCGGGTCGACGAGATGACGGGCGGTGTCGTCGGCGCGCAACATCAGATAGCGGAACGGACTCAACTGCGGCAGGGCGAGCACACCGCCGTCCTCCGGTAGGAGTTCCAGCGCGGCCTGGGCCTGCTGGTAGGCCCTGGGGATTCCCGCCACCTCGGAGACCGACGGACTGATGCCGATGGCGAGGGAGATCCCTTCCGAGCGCAGTTTCTCCCGCATCACCCGCAGTCGCTCGCACAGTTCGTCGCTGCTGCCGCTGCGCCCGAGGACGGGAACGGCGACGACCTCGCCGCCGCGCACCACCGACAGCGTGCGCAGCCCGTTGACCCCGATGCGCGAGGTCGAGGCACAGACCAGATGCCTGACCTCGGCGTCGGAATCGGAGGATTCCCCGCGCCGGGTCGCCGTGCCGAGGACCACCGCCCTGACCACGACCATCGGCGCGGTGCGATCGGCGACGATGCCGTGCGCGTTGGCCGTCACCAACTGGGTGCCGCGCTCGGGCAGTACGCCGTCGAGCAGGGATTCGAGCAGTTCCCTGCTGTCACCGCCGACCTCGGCCGAGAGGTACTGCTGGAATTCCAGGTAGGCGTGCGCCGCCTGGGTGCTGATCAGATCGCAGAAGCGGGTGAGCGGGGCGACCATCGACAGGGTGGCCTCGCGGGCGGCCTCGGACTCCCCCGCGTGCGCGAGCATGGTCTTCCAGGTGGCCTGCTGCCCCAGCCGGAAGGCATTGATGTAGTCGACGAGGGTGAGTCCGGACTGGGCCCGGCGCGCCGCGGCCCGGCGAACGTAGGCGAAATCTTCCGAGGTGACCCTGCGTTTGTCGAGCATCGCCTCGAAGCCGGTCCGGTTCAACCGAGCGAGCTGATCGTGCACATCGGCGCGGAAGCCGGTGTCACGGGCCGAGTAGCCGGGAATCTGAGTGGTGATCGCGGAGATCCCGGCATCGGCGATATCGCGCGCGTGCTCGAAAACCGTGCCTGCGATCCGCCTGCGCTCGGCGTACACAGTCTCCGGATCCAAGGTGGCGCGCGGGTGTGATCCAGATGACATAGTCGGATACTCCACGGCGACGCCCCGGGGTGTCAACACACCCGATTCGCGAACCGTCCATGTCCGCAGAGGACAAATTCATCGGCGGAGTTTGAGCCACAGAGCCCAATGTGTCTCCCAACCTGCGATTTTACGCTGGCACGACCAGATACGCCGGTAGCAGAACCGCGTTGTCCCGCACGGATTTCGCCCGCGAAAAAATCGCGGGCCGGAGGACGAATGCTCGAGATATCCCACCTGACCGTCCGCTTCGGCGGCATCACCGCATTGCACGATGTCGGATTCGCGGTAGCACCCGGCGAGATGGTCGGGCTGATCGGACCGAACGGCGCAGGTAAGACGACGCTGTTCAATTGCATGACCCGTCGCTACACGCCGAATTCGGGCACCGTGCACTACCTGGGTGAAGACCTGGGCGGGGTGCGACCGGACGCGCTGGCAGGCCTGGGCATAGCACGGACCTTCCAGAATCTGGGCCTTTTTCCGCATTTGTCGGTCAGAGACAATGTGTTGGTCGGCGCGCACCATCGCGCCGGAGCCGGTTTCGTCTCGGCGGCACTGCGACTGCCGAAGGTCCGCCGCGAAGAGCGGCGGCTGCGCGCCGAGGTGGACGCCCTGCTCGCGCGGCTGGATCTGGACGACGTCGCCGAACATCCCGCCAGCGGCCTGCCCTTCGGCACGCTCAAGCGCATCGAGCTGGCCCGCGCGCTCGCGGTCGAGCCGCGGCTGCTGCTGCTCGACGAGCCGGTCAACGGACTCAGCCACGGCGAGGTCGGCGAATTCGCGAACCTGTTGCGGTCACTGCGCGACGAACTGGATCTCACGGTCGTCGTCGTCGAACACCACATGGGTTTCGTCATGGGTCTGTGTGATCGGGTGGTGTGCCTGGAATTCGGCAAGGTGATCGCCGAGGGCACCCCCGAAGTCGTGCAGAGCGACCCCGCCGTTATCGCGGCCTACCTCGGGACAGCGGCATGAGCGCTGACCCCTACCTACACGTCACCGATCTGCACGCCGGCTACGGCGCCGCGAAGGTTCTGCACGGACTGAGCTTCTCGGTCGCCGAAGGCGAAGTCACCGCCATCCTCGGACCGAACGGCGCGGGTAAGACGACACTGCTGCGCGCGCTGTGCGGAATGGTCAAGGTGCGCGGCGAGATCCGTCTCGGCGGCACCTCGGTCGCGGGCCGCGCGCCGGACGCCATGGCGCGCCTCGGCGTCGCCCATGTCCCCGAGGGCCGCGGCACCTTCGGCCAGCTCAGCGTCGAGGAGAACCTGCGACTGGGCGCCTACCGGCACCGCGACCGCGTGCGTATCGAAGCCGATCTGCGGCGCGTTCTCGACTACTTCCCGGTTCTGAAGGAACGCCTCGGCGAGGCGGCGGGCGGATTGTCCGGCGGTCAGCAGCAGATGCTCGCGATCGGCCGGGCGCTGATGCTTCGCCCGACGCTGCTGCTGCTCGACGAACCGTCCCTCGGCCTGTCCCCCGTGGTCACGCAGGAGCTTTTCCAGATCGTGCACACCATCAACCAGGAGGAACGCACCACCGTGATCGTCGTCGAGCAGAACGCTCACCTGGCACTGGCCACCGCGCACCACGCGCATGTACTCGAAACCGGCCGAATCGTTCTGTCCGGCACCGCAGCAGAGATCCGCGCCGACGAACGAGTGGTGCAGTCCTACCTCGGATACCAGGTCTGACCGATGGCCGAATTCCTACAGCAACTCATCGAGGGGATCACCGCGGGGGTGATCTACGCGGGCCTCGCCCTCGCCCTCGTCCTCATCTACCGGTTCACCGGAATCGTGAACTTCGCCCAGGGTGAGCTGGCCATGTTCTCGGCCTTCCTCGCCTGGCAGTTCGTCGAGTCGGGTATGCCCTTCTGGCTCGCACTGCCCGCGACGCTGGCGATCTCGTTCATCGGCGGCATGCTGATCGAGCGGGTGATCATCCGGCCGGTGGAGGGCGCACCCGAACTGACGCTGGTGATCGTCACGGTCGGGCTGTTCTTCTTCATCAACGCCGCGGCGGGCTGGATCTGGTCGTTCCAGGTGAAATCCTTCCCGAATCCCTTCCCGGAGGGCGCGATCCGCGCGGGCGGCGTGACCGCCGGATACAACAGCCTCGGCGTGGTGGCCGTCGTCGCCGTGGTCATGGCGCTGCTCTACCTGCTGTTCCGCTACACCAAGATCGGCCTCGCCATGCGGGCCGTCGCGAACAATCCGCAGTCGGCCAAACTCGTCGGCATCAGGGTCGGCACCGTACTCGCCCTCGGATGGGGCCTGGCCGCGCTGGTCGGCGCGGTGTCGGGGGTGCTGTCGGCGCCGCTGCTGTTCCTCGAACCCAACATGATGGGCGGGGTTCTGATCTACGCCTTCGCCGCCGCGACACTCGGCGGATTCGACAGTCCGGGTGGCGCGGTCGTCGGCGGCATCATCGTCGGAGTCGCCGAGACGCTGACCGGCGCCTACGTCGACGCCATCGGCACCGAACTCAAGGTCGGAGTCCCGCTGGTGATCATTCTCGGGGTACTGCTGTTGCGACCGCAGGGCCTCTTCGGAACCGCGGTGGTGGAACGCGTATGACCGCCGTATCCCGCAGCGAGTCTTCCGCTGCCGCCGTCCCCGCTCCGCCCACCGTGCCGGAGCCGAAGAAATCCCCGCCGAAGAAATCCCCGCTGAGCAGGCTCGTCACCGCCGGACGTTGGCACTGGCTGCTCGTCGGCGTCGTCGTCCTCGTCGCCTGCTACGCGCCGTTCGAACTCGCACCGTTCCGCACCTTCCAGCTCGCCATGGCGATGATCTACGCGATCGCGCTGCTCGGGCTGAATCTGATCGTCGGCCACACCGGCCAGATCTCGCTGGGTCACGGCGCGTTCTTCGCGGTCGGCGCGTACACCGCGGCGGTGCTCATGGACCGCTGGGACACCCCGTACCTGGCGACCCTGCCGATCGCGGCCGTTGTCACCTTCGTCATCGGCTTCGCGCTCGGAATCCCGGTCCTGCGATTGCGCGGGCTCTATCTCGCCCTCGTGACGCTGGCCATCGCCATCTTCATGGTGCCGCTGCTCAAACGATTCGACGATGTCACCGGCGGGTCCATGGGTCTGACCCTGCCCAAGCCGCAGCCGCCCGAGTGGACCGGGCTGGCCGAGGACCAGTGGCTGTACTTCCTCGCCCTGGGCACGACGCTGATCAGCTTCCTGCTGGTCGCCGGGGTGCTGCGGTCACGGGTGGGGCGCGCGCTGCACGCCATCCGCGACAACGAGATCGCCGCCGAGGTACTCGGCGTCCGGCTCGCGTTCTACAAGACGCTCGCCTTCGCGTGGAGCGCGACCTTCGCCGGGGTGGCCGGCTGTGTCTACACCTGGGTGATCGCCTACGTCTCCCCCGACTCGTTCGCGGTCGGACTGTCGATCACGCTGCTGGCCGGACTGGTCGTCGGCGGACTCGGCACCCAGTGGGGACCGGTACTGGGCGGACTGTTCGTCATGTACGTGCCGAACTTCGCCCAGGACATCAATCAGGCCGCACCCGGCGTCATCTTCGGACTGCTGATCATCGCGGTCATGTACCTCGCGCCGAACGGACTGGCCGGCCTGGTCGGCCGCGCGGCGTGGTGGCTCGGCCGACGAGGTCGGCCAGTTCTTCGGAAAGGGAATACCAATGCGCACTAGGGCGATTCGCCTGATAAGTCTGGCGGCGGCCGTGCTGTTCGCGACCACGGCCTGCGGAGGCGGCCGAGACGGGGACAGCGGCGGAACCATCGGCCAGGGTGACTGCAAGGGGCAGCAGACCACCGGCATCACCGATACCACTATCAAGATCGGCGGCGCCTACCCCCTGTCCGGCCCCGCGTCCGCGTATGCCGAACTGCCCAAGGGCATTCGGGCCTACTTCGACTACGTCAACGCCGAGAAGGGCGGCATCGACGGACACAAGGTCGAGTACCTGGTGCGCGACGACGGCTACCAGCCCCCGAAGACCGTCGAGGAGATCCGTCGCCTCGTCGAACAGGACCAGGTCTTCGCGGTCTTCCAGACCCTCGGCACCCCGACCTCGTCGGCGGTCTGGGACTACCTGAACCAGCGTCAGGTGCCGCAGATCTTCGTCGCCGGTGGCGCGACGCAGTGGGGCGCGGATACCGCGCACCCGTGGACCATCGGCTGGCAGCCCAGCTACCTCGCCGAAGGCCAGGTGTTCGCCCAGTACGTACGTCAGCAGAAGCCCGACGCGAAGGTCGCGGTCCTCTACCAGAACGACGACTTCGGCAAGGATCTGCTGAGCAGCTTCACCAAGAACGTCGCGGGCAGCGGCGTTTCGATCGTGGCCGAACAGAGCTACGAGGCCACCGATCCCACCGTCGAGCCCCAGCTGCGCAACCTGGCCAACTCGAAAGCCGATGTGCTGCTGAACTTCGCGACGCCGAAGTTCGCCGCCCAGACGCTGGCCGCCGACGCGCGCAACATCGACTGGAACCCGCTGCACATCCTGACCGTGGTCTCCAACCCGATGACCACGCTCAAGCCGGTCGGACTGGAGAACGTCCAGGGCATCGTCTCGGCGGCGTTCCTCAAGGATCCGGCCGATCCGCAGTTCGCCAACGACGCCGCGGTGCGCCTGTACCGGGAGAAGTTGGCCCAGTACGCGCCCGGCGCCGACCCGACCAACCAGTACACCACCTCGGGCTGGGCGGTCGCGGAGAGCTTCGCCAAGACCTTCGAGGCCGCGAAATGCAAGACCCGCGAAGGTCTTCGGGATTCGGTGCGCGCCCTGAACGACGTGACCATCGACCTGATGCTGCCCGGCATCACGCTCAAGACCGGCCCCGGCGACGCGTTCCCGCTCGAGGCCATGCGAATCCAGAAGTTCGAGGGTGACCGCTGGGTTCTGAACGGCGATGTGATCCGCACCAGCAAGTGATCCACCAACGCTTCGTGCTTCGGCGCACTCCAGCGCCGTAGCCGGCCCCGAAGAAAACAGATAGATGAGGAAACAGATGAAGTTCCGCAGTTCCATCATGACCGCCGCGCTGGCGGCGGTCGCCCTCGGCGTCAGCGCGGGCGCGAGCCACGCCGCACCGGCGCCCGAGCCGCAGCAGGACATCTCCTACGAGGTCACCCGCCAGGGCGATTCGGCCGTCGTCACCCTCGACAGCGGCAAACTGCGCGTGGTCGCCGATCAGCTGGTCATCACCGATGATCGCGACACCCCGGTCGCGGCCCTGCCGCTGAGCTACCGAATGGACGCACTCGCCTTCCCGATCTCGGCGAATATCGACGGACGCACCGCGACCCTCACCCCGACCAAGGACGCGGGCACGCCGGTCGCTGCCGTTTCGCCGAGCCAGATCGTCACCGCCGATCAGGTCGCCGAATCCTTCACCCCGCGTGACCTGACCGCGCTCGGCGCGCTCGCCCAGCGCATCACCATCGGCAGCGCCGTCAGCGCGGTCGTGGGCGCCGTGCTCGGCGGCGGCGTCGGCTGTCTGCTCGGCGCCGCGGGTGGCGCCGCGATCGCCAGCCCGGTCATCGCCCTGCTGCTGCCCTTCGTCGGTGCCGCCATCGCGGGCTGCGTCCTGGGTGCGGCCACCTTCGGCGCGGTCGGCGGCATGGTCGGCCTGATCACCGTCGGCGGTCCGCTGGCGCTGTTCGCCGCCTTCCAGTACTTCTCCACCATTCTCGCGCCGTGCCCGGCCGAGCTGCCGTACTGCAAGGATCCCGCCGTCCCGGCGCCCGCTCCCGCGAAGTAACCGAAACCGCCAGGCCGCGCCTGCCCACCCGAGTGCCCGGGTGGGCAGGCGCTTCTGCGTGCGACCTCAGCGCACCACGATGGATTCCGCGCGCATGGAATCCTTGACCTCGCCGATGGTCAGGTCACCGAAGTGGAAGACACTGGCCGCGAGTACCGCGTCCGCGCCCGCCGCGACGGCCGGGGCGAAATGTTCGACCGCGCCCGCGCCACCGCTGGCGATGACGGGCACCGTGACCGCCGCGCGCACCGCGCGGATCATCGGGAGATCGAAACCGACCTTGGTCCCGTCGGCGTCCATGGAGTTGAGCAGGATCTCCCCCACACCCAATTCGGCGCCACGCACGGCCCATTCGACGGCGTCGATGCCGGTGCCGCGTTTACCGCCGTGCGTGGTGACCTCCCAGCCCGACGGGGTGTCGGGCTGACCTTCCGGCACGGTGCGGGCGTCGACGGACAGCACGATGCACTGCGATCCGAACCGCTGCGACATCTCCCACAGCACCTCCGGCCTGGCGATCGCGGCGGTGTTCACCGACACCTTGTCCGCGCCCGCGCGCAACAGCCGGTCCACGTCCTCCACGGTCCGCACGCCGCCGCCGACGGTGAGCGGGATGAAGATCTGCTCCGCCGTGCGGGTGACGACATCGATCATGGTGCCGCGATCCCCGGTGGAGGCCGAGACGTCGAGGAAGGTCAGTTCGTCGGCGCCCTGGGCGTCGTAGAGGGCCGCGAGTTCCACGGGATCGCCCGCGTCACGCAGATTCTCGAAATTGACGCCTTTGACCACCCGACCCGCGTCCACATCCAGACACGGGATCACGCGTACCGCCAACGTCATTGACTCACCCTTCGAATTCGTCTGTTCCGGCGCGTTCGAACCGCGCCCCGGTGAGCTTCGCGCCCACCGCTCATGCCGTGCTGACCATGCTGATCATGTCCAGCAGTTCTTCGTGCACCCCCGGCGCGGCCGCGAGCACCGACCCGGAGGTGATATGCCACGGATCGCCCGCGAGGTCGGTGACGACGCCGCCCGCCGCGCGGATCAGCGCGACACCGGCCGCGTTGTCCCACGGATGATGTCCGAACACGATCGCGCCGCCGAGCACCCCCGACGCGGTGAACGCCAGGTCGATACCGGTGGAGCCGTGCATGCGCACCCGCGAGGAGAGTCTGCTCAGCGGACCGAGCAGATCGAAGCGGAAACGGCCGGGGATACGCCCGGCGGCGTCGACGTTGAAGGCGCCGAAACCGATCATGGCCTCGGCGAGTCTGCCGCGCGGCAGCGGCGGCAACGGCGCGCCGTTGAGGGTGACCGGTCCGCCGAGCGCGGCGGCGTAACGCCTGTCCAGGATCGGCAGCCAGGTAAGCCCGAGTACCGGCTCACCCTCGTGCACCAGCGCGAGCAGCATGCCCGAGAGCGGATGGCCCGAGGAGTAGTTGAAGGTGCCGTCGATCGGGTCGAGCACCCAGGCGGTGCCCGAGGTCAGCTGCGGACCGCCGAATTCCTCGCCGTGCACCTCGATTCCGGTCCGCTGCTCGAGCCGGTCGGAGATGGTGCGTTCCAACTCCAGGTCGAGTTCGGTCGCGAAATCGTTGCCGCCCTTGCTGATCGCGCTCGGCGCGCCGATACCCTCGACGAAGCGCGGGGCCGCCGCGTCGAGGATGTCGCTCGCGGTGGCGAGCAGGGCCGGGAGATCGGCGATCGGGTCGGCGGTCATCGGGTGCTCAGCGCACCGCTGCCAGCGCCTCGGGCAGCGTGAAGCGGCCCGCGTAGAGCGCTTTGCCGACGATCGAACCCTCGACGCCGTCGTCGACCAGTCCCGCGATGGCGACCAGATCCGCGACGGTGGACACGCCACCCGAGGCGATCACGGGCGCGTCGGTCGCGGCGCAGACCTCGCGCAGCAGTTCGAGATTGGGGCCGGTGAGGGTGCCGTCCTTGGTCACGTCGGTGACGACGTAGCGGGAACAGCCGTCGCGTTCGAGGCGCTCGAGCACCTCCCACAGGTCACCGCCGTCACTCACCCAGCCGCGACCGCGCAACCGGTATTCGCCGTCGATGATCCTGACATCGAGACCGACCGCGACACGTTCGCCGTGTTCGGCGATGGCCTTGGCGCACCACACCGGATCCTCCAGCGCGGCGGTGCCCAGATTCACCCGCGCGCAGCCGGTGGCCAGGGCGGCACGCAGCGATTCGTCGTCACGGATACCGCCGGACAGTTCGACCTTCACGTCGAGTTCGCCGACGACACCGGCCAGCAGCTCCCGGTTCGAGCCGCGTCCGAAGGCCGCGTCCAGGTCGACCAGATGGACCCATTCGGCGCCGGCCTCCTGCCAGGCCAGCGCGGCGTCACGGGGCGAACCGTAGCTGGTTTCGCTGCCCGCCTCCCCCTGCACGAGGCGCACGGCCTCTCCATTGGCGACATCGACGGCGGGAAGCAGTACAAGACTCACTCCGAGCAGCTTAGTTGCTGTCCCGTGGCATTCGAGCCCCGGGCCTGCGCTGATGCGACGGCGGTCACCGCGGGGGCCGATGCCGGTCAGCCGCGCGCGTGGTGATCGAGGATCCTGGTGAGCAACTCGACCAGTTCCGCGCGCTCGGCGGCGGAGAATCCGGCCAGCAATTCGTCCTGGGCGGTGTCGAGGCGCCGATCGAGTTCCGCGAGGTGGCGGGCGCCGGAATCGGTCATGGTGACGATATTGCGGCGGCGGTCGCCGGGGTCCGGGCTGCGCTCGACGAATCCGCGTTCGGCCAGGTCGTTGAGCGCGGCCACGATATCGCTGCGGTCGATCCGGGTGCGACGCCCGAGTTCGGCCTGACTGTCCGGTCCGAACGCCTGGAGCGTGGTGAGCAGCGCGTAGTGGTGCCTGCGCGACCCGGTGTGCTCGAGCGCCCGGTCGGTGGCCCGGTCCGCGAGGAGCGCGACCTGGTTGACCAGCCTCGTCGGTAGGGCGCGAAGCCTGCTCGCCGCGCCTTCGTCGGAGATTTCCATGCGCCTACATTACAAGACTTGTTGGTGCGACCTACATTCTGATACCGTTGGCTTCACCAACGTTGGATAGGCCAACGATTATCCGAAAGGTTCCTCCGATGAACAGATTCCGCACCGTGGCCCTCACCGCCCTCCCGCTGGCACTGCTGGCCGCCTGCTCGACGACGGCCACCGCGACCGATGACGCCGCGCGGCGCGAAACGCGCGAACTCCGCGACCGCGACCAGATCACGCAACTGGTCTACCGGCTCGGCCGCGCTCTCGACGAAGGCCGCTTCGACGACCTGCGCGCCATCTACACCCCCGACGCCACCGTGCGAACTCCCGGCGGAACCGCCGAAGGCCGCGACGCCCTCATCGCCCAGGCACGCCGCAACCACACCGACGCGCACCGGATTCAGCACTTCTTCAGCAATGTGATCGTCGACGTACACGGCGACAGCGCCGATGTCCGCGCCAATATCGTGGCGATCTTCACCCCCGCCGCGGAGACGCCGGGACGAGTCGCCCCGGAACCCGCGTTCACCCTCGGCGTGGTGTACCGCATCGACGCCGTCCGCTCCGGAGAAGGCTGGAGCATGTCCCGGGTCGATATGACGCCCCAGTGGTCGACCGGCACCCGCCCGTGACCCGGCGGACCTCCTGTCGCGTACCCGGACGACCTCCGGATTCGCGAACAACCCTGCCGAACCGGCGGGTATCGCGGTGTCTACAGGGAGGCGACCCAGTTGCGGAGGAGTTGTGCGCCCGCGTCGCCCGACTTCTCGGGGTGGAACTGGGTCGCGGACAACGCGCCGTTCTCGACGGCGGCCAGGAAGGGGACGCCGTGTTCGGCCCAGGTGAGGCGCGGGTTGGCGAAATGTTCGCTCGGGGGCAGGTCCCAGGTCTGAGCGGCATAGGAGTGCACGAAGTAGAAGCGGGTGTCGCGGTCCATTCCGGCGAACAGGGTGCTGTCGGTGGGGGCCGAGACGGTGTTCCAGCCCATGTGGGGCAGTACCGGCGCGGAGAGGCGTTCGACGGTGCCGGGCCATTCGGCGCAGCCGTCGGTCTCCACGCCGAATTCCACGCCGCGTTCGAACAGGATCTGCATGCCGACGCAGATGCCGAGTACCGGACGACCGCCGGCCAGGCGCTGGCCGATGATGCGTTCACCGCGCACGGCACGCAGACCCGCCATGCACGCCTCGAAGGCGCCGACGCCGGGAACGACCAAACCGTCGGCGGCCAAGGCGATCTCGGGATCGGCCGTCACCTCGACGGTCGCGCCCGCGCGGACCAGCGCGCGTTCGGCGGAGTGCAGGTTGCCGGAACCGTAGTCGAGCAGCGCGACCGAGGTGGTGCTCACAGCGTTCCCTTCGTCGACGGAACGCCGTGCACGCGCGGATCGAGTTCGACGGCGGCGCGCAGCGCACGCGCCACGGCCTTGAACTCCGCCTCGGTGACGTGATGCTGGTCGCGGCCGTAGAGCACCCGCACGTGCAGCGCGATGCGGGCGTTGAGCGCGATCGACTCGAAGACGTGGCGGTTGAGCACGGTGGAATACGGCGCGCCGGGCGCGGCACCCGGAATCACCGTGTGCAGCAGGTGATCCGGTTCGCCGGTGTGCACGCAGTAGGGCCGCCCGGAGACGTCGACCGCGGCGTGCGCGAGGGTTTCGTCCATCGGGATGAAGGCGTCGCCGAAACGGCGAATTCCCGATTTGTCGCCCAGCGCCTGTCCGAGGGCCTGTCCGAAGACGATCGCGGTGTCCTCGACGGTGTGGTGCGCCTCGATCTCGATATCGCCCTGCGCGCGCACCGTCAGATCGAAACTCGCGTGCGCGCCGAGCGCGGTGAGCATGTGATCGTAGAAGGGGATGCCCGTGGAGATCTCGGTCTTGCCGGTGCCGTCCAGATCCAGTTCGACCAGAATGCTGGATTCCTTGGTCACGCGTTCGACCCGCGCGGTCCTGCTCATGCTGTCACCTCGCTGAGATTCATCGTGGGACCAGTTCGGTCGCGGCCAGTTTCGCGCTGACGCGCAGGAATTCGTCGTTCTCGGCGGCCAGGCCGATGGTGGCGCGCAGGTAGCCGGTGATGCCGACATCGCGGATCAGCACGCCGTCGTCCAGGTAGCGCTGCCAGGCGCGCGGCGCGTCGGCGAACCTGCCGAAGAGCACGAAGTTGGCATCGCTGGGCACCACGTCGTAGCCCTGTTCGGCCAGTGCCGCGGCGACGCGATCACGCTGAGCGGACAATTCGGCGACACTACCCAGGGTCTCGTCGGCATGGCGCAGCGCGGCGCGGGCCGCGGCCTGGGTGACCACCGACAGGTGGTAGGGCAGGCGCACCAGCAGCAGCGCGTCGATGACGGCGGGCGCGGCGACCAGGTATCCGAGACGTCCGCCCGCGAAGGCGAAAGCCTTGCTCATCGTGCGGGTGACCACCAGTTTCGCCGCGAAACGGTCGATCAGCGCGAGCGCGCTCGGCTCGGCGGAGAACTCGCCGTACGCCTCGTCGACGACCACGATGCCCGGCGCCGCCTCGAGCAGCCGGACCAGGTCGACGGCCGGAATGCTGTGCCCGGTGGGATTGTTCGGGCTGGTCACGAACACCACGTCGGGACGACGTTCGGCGATGACGGCCACCGCGTAGTCGATATCGAGGGAGAAATCGGCGCTGCGCTTGGCCTCCACCCATTCGGTGTCGATGCCCTCGGAGATGATCGGGTGCATCGAATAGGAGGGCACGAAACCCAGCGCGCTGCGGCCCGGTCCGCCGAAGGCCTGCAACAGCTGTTGCAGGATCTCGTTGGATCCGTTGGCCGCCCACACATTGACGGTGTCGACGGTGACGCCGGTCTGCTCGCTCAGGTAGGCGGCCAGATCGGCGCGCAGCGCCACCGCGTCCCGATCCGGATAGCGGTGCAGGTCGGCGGCGGCGGTGCGAATGGATTCGGCGACGTCGTCGATGAGCGCGCGGGTCGGCGGGTGCGGGTTCTCGTTCGTGTTCAGCTGCACCGGCACCGTCAATTGCGGTGCGCCGTAAGGCTTCTTGCCGCGCAGGTTCTCGCGCAGCGGCAGATCGTCGAGTCCGATGGCCGAGCCGGGAGCGGTCGCGCTCATGACAGCGCCTCGAAACGCGCCGTGACGGCCTGGCCGTGCGCGGGTAGATCCTCGGCGGTGGCCAGTGCGACCACGTGCCCGGCGACATCCTTCAGCGCCGCCTCGGTGTACTCGACCACGTGGATGCCGCGCAGGAAGGTCTGCACGCTGAGCCCGGACGAATGCCGCGCACAGCCCGCGGTCGGCAGGACGTGGTTGGACCCCGCGCAGTAGTCGCCGAGGCTGACCGGCGCGAACGCGCCGACGAAGATCGCGCCCGCGCTGCGCACCCGCGCCGCCACGGCGGACGCGTCGACGGTCTGGATCTCGAGGTGTTCGGCCGCGTAGGCGTTGACCACGCGCAGGCCCTGATCGATATCGTCGACGAGGACGGTGCCGGACTGCGCGCCGGTGAGCGCCTCGCGCACCCGGGCGGCGTGCTTTACCACGGTCATCTGCGCGCTGAGCGCCGCGTCGACGGCGTCGGCGAGTTCCGCGCTGTCGGTGACGAGCACGCTTGCGGCGAGGACATCGTGTTCGGCCTGGCTGATCAGGTCGGCCGCGACGTGTACCGGATCGGCGGTGGCGTCGGCCAGGATCGCGATCTCGGTCGGGCCGGCCTCGGCGTCGATGCCGACCAGTCCGCGGCACAGCCGCTTGGCGGCGGTCACGTAGATATTGCCCGGTCCGGTGATCAGGTCGACCGGTTCCAGCCCGGCGCCATCGGTATCGGTGCCGCCGTAGGCGAGCAGCGCGACCGCCTGCGCGCCACCGACCGCCCACACCTCCTCGACACCGAGCAGCTGAGCGGCGGCCAGGATCGTCGGATGGGGCAGCCCGCCGAACTGTGCCTGCGGCGGCGAGGCGACGACCAGGGAGTCGACACCGGCGGCCTGGGCTGGCACTACGTTCATCACGACGCTGGAGGGATAGACGGCGTTTCCGCCGGGCACGTACAGCCCGACGCGCTCCACCGGCACCCACCGCTCGGTGACGACGCCGCCGGGCACCACTTCGGTGACCGTGTCGGTGCGCCGCTGGTCGGCGTGCACCTTGCGGGTCCGCTCGATCGCGACCTCGAGCGCGGCGCGCACCGCCGGTTCGAGTTCGTCGAGTGCTCGCGCCGACTCGGCGGCCGGAACCCGGACCGAGGCCGGGACCACCCCGTCGAACCGCTCGCTGAATTCGAGCGCCGCCGCGACACCGCGATCCCGAATGGCCTCGACCACCGGGCGCACATGGGGCAGCACCGAGTCCACGTCGACTCCCCCGCGCGGCAGCGCGGTGCGCAGCTCGGCAGCGGAAGGAGTGCGACCGCGCAGATCGACGCGGGCGAGCTCGATGCGGGATGTCATATCGGTCGGCTGTCCTGTCTGTGCTGGGCTTTGTCCGGTACCAGCCTAATGGTCGGCATCAACCGGGTTTCCGGCCCGGTCTCACCGCGCGACGCCGCGGTGACCTGGATCTCAGCCGGGGCAGGCGCGCTCGCGCGGACGCCGGGCCGTCGATGCCCGCACGCGCCCGCGCCGATCGGGTCGGCGACCGGTCTTCGGCGCGGGCGCGCGTCGACCGATATTCCTTCGCCCCCGGCCGGTTCCGAGTGCCGAAAATCGTCCCCGTTCGGCTGTTGACCAGCGATAATGGTGTGCCCCACGGGTATTCGGCAAGGCCGGTAGTCTGATGCCATGATCACGCTCAAGAAAGAAGACGGCGCCGCGGATCTCGCCGGCATCACCAAACTGAGTGTCGGGGTGAGCTGGGATCCGTCGGCGGGTACCAGCGGTGGCGCACTCGGGTGGGCACGCAGGAAGAAGGGGGTCGATCTCGACCTCATCGCCATCCTGATGCAGGGCGCGGAACCGGTCCGGTTCGCCGGACTGGACTCGCTCGATCCGCTCGGCAACGGCTCGGTGCTGCACTCCGGCGACGAGCAGACCGGTGCGGCCGTCGGCGACGACGAGACCGTCACCGTCACGTTCGCCGATGTGCCCGGCGGTATCGACGCCATCATCTTCGTCGCGGTGGCCTTCAAGAAGGGCAGTTCCTTCGAGAAGGCCAACAACATCTCGTTCAAGGTCTACGACGCCTCCGGCGGCAGCAGCCAGCAGGTCGCCGATATCTGGCCCTCGCTGCTCGGCAACGAGAACGCCAACGCGGTCGCGCGGGCGTTCCGCAACGGCCCGGTCTGGCAACTCGAGGTTCTCAACCGCAAGGGCAAGGTCAAGCAGGGCGACAAGCAGAACCTGCTGCGTTTCGCGATGGCCTGATCGGATCCGGTAGACCGCGCGGGTATCGACGCAGGCGACTTCGCCGTCGATCCCGCGTTCCTTCCGTCCCGAACTCCCGATCGAACGCCGTAGTGCTAGGCCACCGTCGGGCGGGTCTCGCTGTCGATCAGCAGTCTGCCGCCGCTACCGGCCACGACGTGCAACACCATCGAGGTGGTCTGCCCGTCCATGGTCAGCTGGGCCAGTCTGATATCGAGCGAACCGTCCGCGTAGGTGCCGCGGTTACTGCCGTTGACACCGGCGAACGTGTCGATGGTGCGTGATCCCCAGTACTCCCGATACGCCTGTTCGCTGCCGTACTGCTTCTGCGCCGCCGGGGTCAGCGACGACCAGGAACCCGCCGGATTGCTGTAGAAATCGACGATCAGCTCCGCCGCCGGACCCAGATCGACGGCGCCGACGCTCGGCGTCTTGCCGAGTTGCGCGACAGCGGCCTGCGTGGTGGGACCGGCCGACGATGTCGACGCCGACGGCGGAGCGGCCTGCGGCGCGGGAGTGTCGGAACCGGACTGGCTCATCGCGACGATCACGATCGCGACCACGGCGATCACGGCGCCGACCGCGCCGCCGATCAGCACGGCCCCGCGCTTACCGCCGGATTTACGCGGCGGCTGCGGACGCGGCTGGGCCTGGGTGCGCGGGTGCGCCATCGTATTCGGATGCGTGCCACCGCGAGTCGGATGCGGTGTCGGCCGGTTGTGCCATTCGGCGGGCTGATGCGGCGGCGGGGCGACCGGCGAGGATCGCAGCGCGCGGGTCGCCGCCTCCTCGTGCCCGCGCTGCCTGCGCGCGAAAGCCTCACTGGCGGGGACGAATCCGGCGTGCACGGGCGCGGTCCCGGAATCCGCCAGCGCGGCGAGATGTTCGCGCGCCGTACGCATGGTCGGCCGGTGCTCGGGTTCCGGGTCGAGCAGTTGCAACAGGAAATCGGTGGCGGCGCCCGCGTTTCGCGGTTCGCTCACCTGACCGTTGGCCGCGGCGTAGAGCACCGCGAGCGGGTTGGCGCTCGCACCGTAGGGCGGTTCACCCTCCAGCGCGTGGAACAGCGTCGCGCCGAGCGCGAACACGTCGGCGGCCGGGGTCGGGTCCGCGCCGCGCGCCACCTCGGGCGCGAGATAGGCGGCGGTGCCGCAGATCAGGCCGGTCTCGGTGAGCGTCACGTCCCCGGTGGCGCGTGAGATGCCGAAGTCGGTGATCTTCACGGTGCCGTTGTCGTCGAGCAGGATGTTGCCCGGTTTCACGTCGCGGTGCACGATGCCCGCCTGGTGCGCCGAGATCAGCGCCGAGGCCACCTGCTCGCCGATACGCGATACCTGCGTCAACGGCAGCGTGCCCTGCGCGGACAGCACGGCCGCCAGGCTCTTGGACTTCATGAATTCCATCACCAGGCACGGATCGCCGTCGTGCTCGGTGATGTCGAAGACCACGATCGCGTTCGGATGCTGGAACCGTGCCGCGTTCCGCGCCTCGCGAATGGCGCGCTGACGCACCACGTCGCGTTCGGACTCCGGCAGGCTCGCCTTGATGTGGATCTGCTTGACCGCGACCGAGCGTTGCAGTCGTTCGTCGACGGCACGCCAAACAACGCCTGTGCCGCCGCTACCAATCCGCTCGACCAGGCGGTAATGCTCCGCGATCAACTGACCGGTATCGATGGCGCCTACTCCGAACCTTCTCGAAATCGTGACATCCCGCATATTGACCGCGTACGCGGCCCGCCGACGAGTGTAGCTGGCTTATGGGCCGAGCCATGCGTCAGCACGGAAGTATTTCCGGCCGCTCCGGCGGAGGGCCGTCACAGGCGGTGACCACGCTGTGCGTTTACTGCCACACGGTGTCCGGCGCGCTGCCGCGCCACGTTAGCGCGGCGCGCGCAACATGCGTCCGGCGGCCTCCACCGCGGGGGCCGAACTCCCCGCGTCGGCGACGAAAACGGCGAACGCGAGATCCGACGGGGCGTCGATGCCGACGAACCAGCCGTGCGCGTGGGTGTTGTCGCCGTATTCGGCCGTGCCCGTCTTGCCGAGCAGGCCGGGGATGTCGCCGAGCTGCGTCGCGGTGCCGCCGGTGACGGTTTCGCGCATCATCGTCTCGATCTGTTCGGCGGTCGCGGGCGGGAGAGGTTGCGGTGTCCGGTCGGCGACGCCCGGCTGACCGGCGACCAGCACCGGCGCGGGCACCGATCCGCGCGCGATGGAGGCCGCGACGAGCGCCATACCGAACGGCGACGCTGTCACCCGGCCTTGACCGATACTCGACTCCACGCGCATGGCCGGGGTGTCGGCGGTGGGCACCTTGCCGGTCACCGTGGTCAGGCCCGGCGTGACGAAGTCGACGCCGAGACCCAGCTGCGCGGCCGCGTTCGTCAGCCCGTCCGGCGGCAAACCCACACCCAGCGCCGCCATCGTCGTGTTGCAGGAGCGGGCGAACGCCGTATGCAACGCGACCGGACCGAGATCGAAATTACCGTCGTTGGGGATGCGACGCCCTTCGATATCGGCCACGCCGGGGCACGGCAGCACGGTGTCCGGCGTGACCTCGCCCGCCTGCATCGCGGCCGAGACCGTCACGGTCTTGAAGGTCGACCCCGGCGGGTACAGGCCGGTGAGCGCGATCGGTCCCTGCGCGTCGGCCGGTGCGTTCTGCGCCATCGCGACGACAGCGCCGGTGGATGGCCGCAGCGCCACGACGGCGGCGGGCTGTGCGATCGCGTCGAGCGCGGCTTCGGCGTTGCGCTGTATCGCGGGATCGAGGGTGGTCCGGATATCGGAGGTCGGGCGCGGATCCCCGCCCGCGACGCGTCCGGACACATCGGGATTCACCGGATGAACCGACCAGCCCGTCGCCGCGTCGGTGGTGGACTGCCACAGGTCGGCCAGACCCGACAGCGTCGGCGAGGACAGCGCCTTGTCGGTGGTCAGCAATCGGGTCTGCGGGGCGAGGGTGACGCCTCGGATGGCCGCCAGCGCGTTCGCGATGGGCTCGATATCGCTCGCGCGCAACGTGATCGCGGTGACGGGCGCGCCCTCGGCCGCGGCCAGATCGGCCTGTAGCGACTGCGCGGTGATCCCGGGCGCGAACGGTGCCAGCACCGGCGCGACGGCCGGTAGATCGGCGCCGGGCGCGATATTCACCAGGGTCACCACCTGCCGGGTCATCAGCTCTCCGCCCGCGGAATCCAGAATCCGGGCGGGAGCCGGGGCGAGCGGGCTGTATTCGAGCGGCCCCATCGCCAGTCCCGGGGCGATCGTCGCCGGATCCCAGTGGACCTTCCAGCCGTCGCGGTCCCGCGCGGTCCCGGTGGTGGTGTAATTCCACTCCCCCGCCGCGCCTTTGCCGAATTTCCAGGTGGCGGCCAGGGTGAATTCGTCGTCGTCGGTCGAGTCGACCTGGAATTCCACCTGTTTGCCTAGGCCGTCGTAGAGCTGGTCCAGTGCCGAGGTCGCCGCGGCGGGATCGTCGGTCAGCGCGGCGGCCGCGGCGATATCGGCGCGGGTCAGCGCGTCGGCGAAATCCCCGGCGACGGTCTGCGGCTGGTCGGGACCGGAACCGCAGCCGAAGAGAACCAGCGCGGGTGCGGCGAACAGGGCGAAGAGCTTCCGTTGGGTACGCACCCGGCCGACTGTATCGGGAGCGCGGTCACCCGCAGGTCAGGTCGGAAAGCGCGATTCCGGCGAATTCGTCAGCGGAGCAGCCATCCGCCCTCGGACAGCGTCGCCGCGTCCGCCTCGTCCAGATCGATATCGAAGATCTCCGACAGGACTTTCGGGAGTTCGGCGAGTTCGAGTTCGCGGGTGTCGCCGGAACCGTCCGGATATTCGGTGGTCATGGTCGTGCCGTCGATGACGTAGTGCACGTCGGGCCGGAAACGCTGTACGAACGGCCGCGTGGTGAACGGCGACCGCGGCGCGGTCGAGACGAAATGATTGCCGACCTCGAAATCGATGCGGTACTGCGGTTGGGTGCCGAAGGTGTAGCGCTCCAGCCAGCCGTCACGGCCGAACTGGTGCAGCGCCCAGAGTTCGGTGTCCAGTTCGCCGACCCGGCGTTCCAGCCGGAAGCGCCACCGGCCCAGCGTGAATTCCCCCGCGCTCGGGACCAATTCGTAGGGCTCGAGCGGGCCCGCCCCGAATCCGACATCGACCATCCACCCGCGATCGTCGTCGTCGGTGGTGACGCGCAGCAGCGCGTGGGTGGCGGGGCGCAGGCCCTCGGTGGCGCCCATGGTGACCCGTCCGCTCACGCCGGTCACACCGAAACCGAGCCGTTCGAGCACCGCGGCGAAGATTCCGACGTTCTCGTAGCAGTACCCGCCGCGACGACGCCCGATCAATTTGTCCTGTAGCGCCGGTGGATCGAGCGGGATCGTGCGCCCGAGGATGATCTCGAGGTTCTCGAACGGGATCGTCGTGGTGTGCAGGTACACCAGTCCGCGCAGGGTCGCCGAGGTCGGCGCGCGCTCGCCGTCGAAGCCGATCCGCGCCAGATAGGCGTCGAGATCGATGGCCGCACCGTCCCACCGATATGCCGGATCCGTCACCGCGTCCTCCTCGACGTGCTCACCCCCTATCGAGAACCACGCCGCCCACGGAACTGTTCCGCGCTCATGCCGCGCATTTCGCGCCGCGCGGGGCGGCGGGCGCGGTGACGGTTCCGCTCGCCACGTCGACGAGGTAATCGCGGTCGGGACCGTCGGTGGGTTCGGTGCCGAGCAGCAGCCGTTCCACCACGCAGCCGCCCTCGAAGAAGGCGGGACCGATGCTGTGATCGCCGGGCACGATCGCGCCGTTCAGGTCGCGGCCGGTCACGACGGTGTACATCGAGGTCGGCTTCCCCGCGGCGAGCAGGGCCGCGCGCATCTCGACACTGGTCACGTAGGGGACCACCGTGTCCGCGATGCCGTGGACGAGGAACGCGCGCCGCATATCCATCCGCCCCGCGAGCAGCGCGGGCGACCGTTCGACGTAGGCCTGCGGGCAGACGATCGGTGTGCACCCTCCGGCGTCGCGCTCGATCTGGCCGGGCAGGTCGGGATCGACGAGCCCGCCCGCTGCCCACATCGTGAAATCGTCGCCGGGGCCGTAATTGTCGACCCAGTAGTCGAACAGCCCGCGCGGTGCGTGCGCGACGGCCAGTCCGCTCATGATGCCGCCCTGGCTCCAGCCCCACAGCACCGTCCGCGTGATCCCCGGATGCTCGGCCCGGTACCACAGGGTCGAGGCGACGATATCGCGCCATCCCGCCCACAGGTTCCAGTCGCCGGTCCGCCAGACACCGGTGTCGTTGCGCAGATCCATGGCCAGGAACGGGGTTTCGGTGCGGCGTGCGATCGAGGTGACATACGCGGAATAGTCGGCCGAGGTGCCGGTGTGCCCGTGTACCGCGATCGCCAGCTGCTCCGGCGGCAGATCGCCGGGAACGCACCGGTAGGGCTCGTACACCCGTCCGGTCGCTTCCTCGCCGTCCACGGTGACCGTCACGGGGCGTACGTCCACCCCGGCCTCGCAGGCGGGTTCGGCCGCAGCCGGTGACGCGGTGAGACCGCTCGCCGTGAAAGCCCCCCACAGTACACAGCACACGGCCAGCAATCCGCGTCCACGCCTCATCACCGAATGATCCCACGGTGGCACGGTGATCCGGTCCGGCTCGAAGCATTAACACCGGTCGAATTCCGGCCGATAATCGAAGCGCGCGGGCCGGATGTCCTTCTGCTAGCGTGCCGATGTCGATACGGAGTCCCGACCGCCGTTTGCGCCGGTCCCGACCCACTTTCCGGGGAGCAGAGCACATGGCCTTCTTGAACAAAATCGTGTCCAACGCGCACACCTTCGGCCGGTTGATGGACGTGGTCGACAAGGCCCCGCAGTGGCGCAAGCAGTTGCTGGCCAAGAAGAACGAATTGCGCGGCGGCGCCTTCCGTGACGCGGCGATGGGGATGTGTGCCCTGGTCGCCGCCGCCGACGGTTCGATCGAACCGAACGAGCGGATGCGGGTGGCCGGACTGATCGGCACCGAACCCGCGCTGTCGAATTTCTCCGCCGACGAATTGCGGCAACTGTTCGAGGACAACTGCAATCGCCTCGTCGCCGACGCCGCCTTCGGACGCGCACACGTCCTGCAACAGATCGCCAAGGTCGCCGGGAAGTCGACCGAGGCGGAGGCGGTGGTGCAGATCGGCATCCTGATCGGCAACGCCGACGGCGATTTCGACCAGGCCGAGGTCGCCGCCGTCCGTGAGGCATGCCGGGCATTGCGGGTCGACCCGCGCCAGTTCGGGCTCTGACCGGCGTCGACCGGTAGTCACGCGTACCTGTCGGACCACACGGCTACCATGCCGCCCATGCGTTCGATCGACGCCGCCGAACGGCGGGCAAGACTGGCCGTGCGGCACCGGCTCGCGAACGATTCGCGCACCGACGACGTCGCGGACATCGTCCGGTCACTGGTGGTGTTGCACGCGACCGATCCCGCGACGGTGTACCTCTCGGTCGGTGCGCGCTCGCACGCCGCCACCCCCGCGCATCTCGAGAAGGCGCTCTACGACGACCGTGCGCTGGTCCGGATGCTGGCCATGCGGCGCACCATGTTCGTCGCGCCCGTCGAACTGGTCCCCGCGTTGCAGGCGTCCTGCGCGAACGCGCTCGCACACAAGCAACGTCGCACCTACGGCCGCTACATCGAACAGGCGGGCGTGATCGACGGCGACGTGGCGACGTGGCTGGCCGAGGTGGAGGCCGAGACGCACGCGGCACTGCTCACACGGGGGCTCGCGACGGGTGCCCAGTTGTCCAAGGACGTCCCCAGGTTGCGCACCCAGGTGAACGCGGCCCCGGACAAGGCCTATTCGCGGCCGACCAATATCACCACGTGGGTGCTGGTGACACTCGGGTGCGAAGGCCGCATCGTGCGCGGGCGGCCGAACGGAAGCTGGACGAGCAGCCAGTACAGCTGGGCTCCCGTCGAATCCTGGCTTCCCGACGGGGTGGCGGCGCTGTCGGTAGAACAGGCGCGCGCCGAACTGGTGCGGAAATGGTTGTACGCCTTCGGGCCCGCACCGGTCTCCGACATCAAATGGTGGACCGGATGGACTCTCGGCGAAGTCCGGGCAACCCTGGCCGAACTCGATCTCGTCGAGGTCGACCTCGACGGCACCGTCGGCGTTCTGCTCGCCGAGGACATCGATCCCGTGGCCACACCGGAACAGCCCTGGGCGGCACTGCTGCCCGCACTCGACCCGACCCCCATGGGCTGGCAGACCCGCGACTGGTACCTGGGCCCGCACGCGCCCGTACTCTTCGACCGCAACGGCAATATCGGTCCGAGCATCTGGTGCGACGGCCGGATCGTCGGCGGATGGGCGCAGCGCAAGGACGGCGAGATCGTCCACCGCCTGCTCGAGGATGTCGGGTCCGAGCACGCAGCGCTGATCGAGCGGGAGGTCGCGAAGACGGCGGCCTGGTACGGCGACATCCGTGCGATTCCGCGCTTCCGGACTCCGCTGGAACGTGAGCTGACCGCCTGACGGCGGGACCGGCGCGTGCGAATCTCGGCTCCGTGAATCGAATCCGGACGATCGTGATGTCGGCGTATGCGGATGTCGCCAACGCCTCGAATACCCGCGCTCCATCTCGCGATAGGGGATGAACAGCAGCACCCGGTGGCCGGTGGGACACAGCGGGCGATATCACCGATCGACTGTTGCTGATCGCTGATCTGCGACCTACATGTCGAGACCGAGGTCGAGTACACGCACCGAATGGGTGAGCGCGCCGACGGCGAGATAGTCGACGCCGGTGCGCGCGTAGTCGGCGGCGACCTCGATGCTCAGACCACCCGATGATTCGAGCTTGGTATTCGGCGCGACGGCATTGCGGCGCTGAACGGCGGCCTGGGTCTGCCAGAGCGGGAAATTGTCCAGCAGAACCAGTTCCACGTTCTCGGCGAGTACGGCGTCGAGCTGTTCCAGGCTGTCGACCTCCACTTCGCACGCGATATCGGGGGCCAGTTCGCGCACCGCGCGCAGCGCGTCGACCACCGAACCCGCGGCGACCACGTGGTTGTCCTTGATCAGCGCGGCGTCGCCGAGTCCCATTCGATGATTGACACCGCCGCCGACCCGGACCGCGTATTTCTGGAGGGCGCGCAGGCCGGGCAGTGTCTTGCGGCTGTCGCGGATGCGGCAGTGGGTGCCTTCGACCTCGTCGACCCACGCGGCGGTCGCGGTGGCGATCCCGGACAGGTGACAGACCAGATTGAGCATGGTGCGCTCGGCGGTGAGCAGCGCCCGCGTCGGCGCGACGAGGCCGAGTACCGCACCGCCTGCCGCCACCCGGGTGCCGTCTGCGACCCGATCGGTGATCTCGTAGTTGCCCACGCCGATCACCTCGTCCAGCACGAGCAACCCGACGTCGAGTCCGGCGACGGTCCCCGGCTGCCGTGACACCATCGACGCCTTGACCACCGCGTCGGCGGGCACCGTCGCCACGGTGGTGATATCGGGTCCGTAGCGCAGATCCTCGTCGAGCGCGGTGCGGATCAGCGCGACCACTTCGTCCTGGTTCAACGCGGTATCGAGCGTCATGGGTGCACTCCTAACGTGTTCTCGCCGAAGCGAATATGCGGTGGGGACGGCTCGGCGCGGCACGCACGAGCGTCGGCCGTCCGATGGTCCGAAACCCATCGATCCGGCGGGAAGTGCTGTCCGATCGCCGTGCTCACGGCACCGCGATCGACAGTTCCGGCCCGTCCGGATCGGCGGCGAGCCGGGTCGCCAGCAGCGGACCCTCGGGAGCGCCCGCCATCGGCCGCACGTCGGGATGTCCGTCGCTGTCCAGGCGGATCGGAATACTGTGCCGCAGTGCCGGATCCGACGCGGGATGGTCGGAGCGGGTGTGGCAGCCCCTGCTCTCGGTGCGGGCCGCCGCGGCGAGCAACAGGACGCGCGCCGTCAGGGTGAGCGCCCCGTCTTCGATATCGGCGATGCGCTGGGCGGCCAGCGCCTCCGGTGACACCGCGGCGGAATCGCCCGTCGCGTTGCGTATCGACTGGGTGAAACGTGTCGACATACTGCGCAGGACAGCGCGTTCCAGGCGCGCGTTCGCCTCGTCGAGACCGTCGCGGTCCCTGACCACCGACGCGTGGGCCGTCATCACCTGTTGCAGGGCCGCGCGCGCCACCCTCGGCATGGTCCGGGTTCTGATCTCGGTCACCTCGGCGGGCATATCCCTGCGCTCGGCGACCGCCGCACCGACCCGCTCACCGACGACGAGACCTTCGAGCAGACTGTTGGAGGCCAACCGGTTCGCACCGTGCAGTCCGGTCCGCGCCACTTCACCCGCCGCGTACAGGCCGGGAACCCCGGTGCGACCGTGCGGATCGGTGACCACGCCGCCGCACTGATAGTGCGCGGCGGGGGCGACCGGGATGAGATCGACGCGCGGATCCAGCCCCGCGGCGCGACAGCTGGCGGTGATGGTCGGGAACCGTTCGACGAATCCGTCGATCGCGCGGCCGTCGAGATAGACGTGATCGGTGCCGAGTTCGCGCATGCGCGCGGCGATGGCCCGAGAGACCACATCGCGCGGGGCGAGATCGCCCCGTGGATGTACGCCCGCGGTGACCGAATCCCCCGCGGAATCGACCAGTATCGCGCCTTCGCCGCGCACCGCCTCGCTGATCAGCGGACGCCGTCCGGTGCCGCCGGGGGTGTAGAGCACGGTGGGATGGAACTGCACGAATTCCAGGTCCGCGACCGCGGCCCCGGCCCACAGCGCGAGCGCGATCCCGTCCGCCGTCGCGCCGGAGGGGTTGGTGCTCAGCGCGTACAGCTGACCGAGACCGCCGGTCGCGAGCAGTACCGCCGGGGTGTGCACGACACCGAAACCCCGCTCCGACACCGCGATCACCCCGCGCACCCCGGTGGGCCCGGTCACCACCTCGCAGGCGGCCGCGCCGAACAGCACGGGCAGTCCGGCCGCGTTGAGCGCGCGCTGCACCTCCGCGCCGGTGGCGTCACCACCGGCGTGGATGATCCTGCGGGTGCTGTGCCCGCCCTCGCGGGTACGCGAGATCTGGCCGTCACGACCGAGATCGAAGACCGCGCCGAGATCGGTCAGCGCGGCGACCGCGTCCTGACCGCCGGAGACGATGGAGCGCACCGCCTCCACTTCGCACAGGCCCGCGCCCGCCTCGACGGTGTCGAGGACATGGGATTCGATCGAATCCTCCTGCGGCGCCACCACGGCGATACCGCCCTGGGCGTACTGGGTCGACGTATCGGTGGGTCCGCCCTTGCTGAGCACCAGCACCCGCGCCCCGTGCAGTGACGCCGTGCGCGCCGCTGTCAGACCGGCGACACCGCCGCCGATCACCACGAGATCGGCGGCGGCTTCCCACTCGATCGATACCGGAGCCGTCATCTCTCCACGCCTCTCGCTCCGGGCCCACCCGGCCCGGCGGCCGCCCAGCGGCGGCCTCCATAGATCACGCGCGCGCCGACCCTCGGGTCCGCGCGCGCCCTGCGCCCGGAAGGGCCGTCACTCGCCCCCGCCGGGATTGCCGATCTCGATCATCCGTTGCACCGAGCTACGGCCGCGGGCGGCGGTCTCCAGGTCGACGTGCACTTCGTCGGCGCCCTCGACCAGGCAGCGCAGCAGCGCGGCCGGGGTGATCATCTTCATGTACTTGCAGGAGGCGCGATCGTTGACGGCCTTGAAGTCGATGCCGGGCGCGGCCTTGCGCAGCTGGTGCAGCATGCCGACCTCGGTGGCGACGAGCACCTGGCTCGACTTGGCCGCCTTGGCCGCGTCGATCATGCCGCCGGTGGAGAGGATGTGCACCCGGTCGGCCGGGAAGGAACCCTCGCCCGCCAGGTACAGCGCCGACGTCGCGCAACCGCATTCGGGGTGCACGAACAGTTCGGCGTCGGGGTGCGCGCGCGCCTGCTCGGTGAGCTCGTCGCCGTTGATGCCCGCGTGGACGTGGCATTCGCCCGCCCAGATGTGCATGTTCTCGCGCCCGGTGACGCGTTTGACGTGCGCGCCGAGGAACTGGTCCGGTAGGAACAGCACCTCGCGATCGGGGTCGATGGAGGCGACGACGTCGACCGCGTTCGACGATGTGCAGCAGATGTCGGTGAGCGCCTTCACCTCGGCCGTGGTGTTCACGTACGACACGACCATGGCGTTCGGGAATTCGGCTTTCCACGCGCGCAGTTCGTCGGCGGTGATCGAATCCGCCAGTGAGCAGCCCGCCCGCTGATCCGGGATGAGGACGGTTTTCTCCGGGCTGAGGATCTTCGCCGTCTCGGCCATGAAGTGCACGCCGCAGAACACGATGGTGTCCTCGGCGGCCTCGGCCGCGATCCGGGACAGCGCCAGCGAGTCGCCGACGTGATCGGCCACGTCCTGGATCTCGGGCAGCTGGTAGTTGTGCGCGAGGATCGTCGCGTTGCGCGCACGCGCAAGCCGCTTGACCTCTTCCGCCCACTGCGGTGTCGCGTCGACACCGGTGAATCCCGATGGTCCGTCGACCACCTGCTCCATCAGCGCAGGCGCGAGCTGTGCACCCATTGTCGCCATGATGGCTCCCTTCCTCGTGCGGCCGGCCTCTTCGCCGTAATTCGCACCAAACCAGGTTTTCGACTTACAATCGAAAACGTGGCCCATAGTAGCACCATCCATGAAACGCTCACCGCCGTGTTCCAGGTTCGTCGATTCTCGAAGGACATCACCGCAGGTAGTGGCGTTGTCGAGGCCGTCGAGATGATGGAGACCGCGTTCGCACCGTGCGGACCCGATCAGCGAACAGAATTGGCCGTGCTGCTGTGGGAGCGCGCCCTCGACCCACAGAAGGACACCTGGTCGCTACCCGGCGGCAGACTCCGCGACGACGAGGAACTCGATATCTCGGCCCGGCGTCAACTCGCCGAGAAGGTCGACGTGCGCGAACTGGCCCACCTCGAACAACTCGCGGTGTTCAGCGCTCCCGACCGGGTCCCCGCGCCGCGCCGCATCGCCTCGGCCTACCTCGGGCTCGTCCCCCTCACCGTCGACCCCGAACTCCCCGCCGACACCACCTGGCATCCGGTCTCGGCCCTGCCGACCATGTCCTTCGACCACGGCACCGTCGTGGACCACGCCAGAACCCGGCTCGCCGCCAAACTCTCCTACACCAATATCGCCTTCGCCCTTGCCCCGTCGACGTTCACGATGTCGACACTGCGCGCGATCTATTGCGCCGCACTGGGTTACGACGTCGACACCACCAACCTCCAGCGGGTCCTGACCCGACGCAAGGTCATCACGCCCACCGGAGCCACCGCCGCGCCCGGGCGCGCGGGGGGACGTCCCGCCGCCCTCTACCGTTTCAGCGACTCGGGAATCCGCGTCACCGACGAGTTCGCCGCACTGCGTCCACCGACGTGAATCACCGTGCGAGACGGGTCGATTCGATCTGGCCCCGGCGGTCTCGCGATCGTTCGGACACCGTCTCGCGTGACCGCTTCGTCAGGAATCCATCGACCGTTTGCGGTGTTTGGCGCCGCGCCGATACCTCCGCTCGTTGCGGACCGGCTGCGCGGCACTGCTCTGCCGCAGCGCGTGACGCCGACGCCACGCGGCCAGATCCGGTCGCTCGTCGCGCTCGGCGGCACCCGACTCGGGCACGGCACGCGTCTCGGCTTTCATCGACGACACCCCCTCTCCACGATCGATACTCCCCGACCGTGTCTTCACGGAACACGCCACGGCGACTCCGCTATTCCCACGAAAGGTCGCCCGGGGCGGACACCCACCGTAACCGCCCGCTCCCCCCGCTTCCACCGATTATTCGCGTCAACACCGGATGCCCGCGACATCGCGATGGGCCGAGCAGCAGGCTGTCGTACCGGCCGCATTCCCGCGTCAGCGAGCCGGGCGACTCTCCGGCACGGGGCCCGCGCCCGCCGCCGGGTCGTACCCTCCGTACCCGGCATTCGGGCCGTACGGCGTGTACGAAGCCCCGGGATCGAGATCGGGAACGAAGCGTTGCACCGGTCGCGTCGCACCGAAGGGACCGCCGAAGCCGGTGCCGAGATCCTCGGACGGGCTCAGAGCGGCCAGGAACATCAGCACCAGCGACGCCAGCAGCGGCTGCACGATCATCGCGAGCGCGCTCCCCAGTTCGGGGGCGATATCGACGATCTGCCCCACCGGCGGATCGTCGGGGCGGGCGTGATGCCATTCGGCCACCGCCTCGCCGATGGTCCGCATGGCGAAGGCGCCGAGCAACGATCCGGCCAGCAGTCCGAGTTGGAGGACGGGTCCGCGTACCGAGCGCAGTCGCCACGCCCCCGCCGCCGACAGCACACCGACCACCGCGCCGACGCAGACGAAGATCGCGAGCGCGTCGAACTGGTGGACGCTCTCCCCGGTCAGCACGACCCCGCGCCCGGCTTCGGTGACCAGCAATTGTTCGACGGGCGCGAGATACCCCCAGATCGCGCCGCCGACCGCACTCGCCAGCACGACACCGGCGACGGTCAGCAGTCCCGCGACCACTTCGCGTCGCAGGCCGCCGGATCTCACCGCCGCCACTACCGGTATTCCAGACGCGCCGAATCGATGACGCCGTGGCGCGAGCATTTCGCCCACCAGCCGTCGGGGCTCACCTGCACGATCATGCGCCTGCCGCACTGTTCACAGAAGCGCGGCGGCTCCAGGCCCATCGCCGCGGACGCGGGAACCACGTCGTCGACGCCGGGCACTATCCGTTTGCCGGTGAACGGGTTGTAGCGCTCGTCCATGTCCATGACATTACTCATGGTCGCGGCTCACAGCGTTTCGTTGAGCGCCTTGATCGGCATCTTCAGCTCGCCGAGCAGATCCAGGTCGGCTTCGGCGGGACGCCCGAGCGTGGTCAGGTAGTTACCGACGATGACGGCGTTGATGCCGCCGAGGATGCCCTGTTTCGCGCCGAGGTCGCCGAGGGTGATCTCGCGTCCGCCCGCGAAGCGCAGCATGGTGCGCGGCAGCGCCAGGCGGAAGGCGGCGACGGCGCGCAGCGCGTCGGACGCGGGCAGCACATCGAGGTCGCCGAAGGGGGTGCCCGGACGCGGGTTGAGGAAGTTCAGCGGCACCTCGTCCGGTTCGAGCACCGCGAGATTCGCCGCGAATTCCGCACGCTGCTCCAGCGTTTCGCCCATGCCGAGGATGCCGCCGCAGCAGACTTCCATCCCGGCCTCGCGCACCATGCGCAGGGTGTCCCAGCGCTCCTCCCAGGTGTGTGTGGTGACCACGTTCGGGAAGTACGACTTCGAGGTCTCGAGATTGTGGTTGTAGCGGTGCACGCCCATCGCGGCCAGCTGATCGACCTGTTCCTGGGTGAGCATGCCCAGCGAACACGCGACCTGGATGTCGACTTCGTTGCGGATCGCCTCGACACCCGCGGCGACCTGGGCCATCAGACGTTCGTCGGGCCCGCGGACGGCCGCGACGATGCAGAACTCGGTGGCGCCGGATTTGGCGGTCTGTTTGGCGGCCTCGACCAGGCTCGGGATATCGAGCCACGCGGCGCGGACCGGGGACTGGAACAGGCCCGACTGCGAACAGAAGTGGCAGTCCTCGGGGCAGCCGCCGGTCTTGAGCGAGATGATGCCCTCGACCTCGACCTCGGGGCCACACCATCGCATGCGGACCTCGTGCGCGAGGGCGAGCAGATCCTCCAGCCTGTCGTCGCCCAGGCGCAGCACTTCCAGCGTCTGCTCCTGGCTCAACCCCTCGCCGCGCACGAGCACCTGCTCGCGGGCGACAGCCAGAATATCGGTGGTCACTGGTGCCTGGGTCACTGCACGAATCCCTTCGTCCGGCCGAGGTGGCCGTGCAACTTGAACGGTGTTCAGGCTAGGGTAGCGGTAGACAGCGAGTCAAACATCCACACCGGGGAGGGCTTCGGGTGCAACTGCACAGAGCGGACGTGGTCGACGGCGCGATCGCCATCCTGGACCAGTACGGTCTCGGCGATCTGACGATGCGTCGGCTGGCGGGATCACTACAGGTCCAGCCCGGCGCGCTCTACTGGCATTTCCCGAACAAACAGGCGCTGCTCGGCGCGGTCGCCGACCGGATCCTCGCGCCGATGGACGAACCCGTCGCCGCCGAGGAGTGGTCGGCCCAGATCACCGAACTGGCCCACCGGCTGCGCGATTGCCTGCTCACCTACCGCGACGGCGCCGAACTGGTTTCGGCCACCTACGCGTCGAGGCTGACCACGAGCAAGGGTCGCGAGCGCATGGTCAGCGCCGTGATCCGCGCGGGAATGCCGCGCCCGGAAGCCGAATCGGCCGCGTTCACGCTGCTGTACTACGTCCTCGGCCAGACCGTCGACGAGCAATCGCGCATGCAGATGGATTCGGTCGGCGCGCTCGCCGAGGACACCTCGCCGCTGGACGAAACCCCGGACGCCACCGCGACTTTCGACTTCGGTCTGCAATTGTTCGTCGGCGGTGTGCGCCACCTGCTCGGCACCCGGGTGCGCTGAGGCGGCTTCCGGTCAGGGTCGGGTGATGAAATCGAAAGTCGCCCTGATCTGTTCGGCGTTCGGCGTCGGCAGCGTCTCACGCCCGTGGACGAATCCGATTCCGATGAACGACAGGATTCCGGCCCGCATCCGCGCGTCGGCGGCGGCGAAACCTAGTTCGGTCAGGGTCTGTTCCAATACCGCGAAGATCCGCTGATCGAGGGATCGCACCGCGTCGAACACCTTGGGATTGGTGCGGGCCCAGTCGCGGACCGCGTACTCGACCTTCCACAACTCGTCACCGGCGAGCAGTTCACCCATGCGCTGGAGCCGCCGATCCGGTGACAGGGCCTCCAGCCCCTGCAAGCCGCGGACGCTGTCGTTCTGCGCGGCGCACCAGTGGTCGGCCGTCGCCTCGAGCAGATGCTCCAGATCGTCGAAATGCCAGTAGAAACTGCCCTTGGTGACGCCGAGGTGTTCACACAGCCGGGGAATCGAGATCGCGGCGACACCCTCGCTCAGCAGGACCGACATCGCCGCGTCGACCCAGTCCGAGACCGTGAGTGCGGGCGCGCGCCGTGTCCGTCGCGCGGCGGCAGCGGCTTTGCGTTTGGACACCTCGACGACGGGCGACGGGCGCTGTTCCGACGCTTCTGTCATCGCCGCCTTCTCGTTGTAGGGACGAGTCGATTCCGGCGCCGTCGCCCGCGTCCGGTTCCACTCCACCGGCCCGGATACGGCCGTTCACGGGGCGCGGCGAGCGCGCGTCGACTCCGATGCGGTCCCAGATTAGCAGTGCCGCCCGCGCCCGAGACATGCGGACATACTTGAGGGTATGTTGCGACATACCTTAAGGTATGTGAGGCCGGGGTTCCGGTCGCCTCATCCAGCTCTGTCGAAAGCGCGGTTCAGCATGGAGATCTCGGTACCGGTCGGCGCGGAAACGGCGCGGACCGCCGCGGCACACCACCCGACCTCGTTCCGATACCGGGAACGCCGCGAGAGCCGCGATATCCGCCGGATCCGGGAAAGCTTCATGACGCTGTTCCGCACCGACCTCTTCCCGGCCGACGACATCGCCGAGGCGTTCCGCGCCGACCTCTACCGCGGTGATCCGACCGCCGAACGCTTCGTCGCCGAGGTGTTCGACGGCGAGACCGGCGCCAAACGCGGCCGCAAACAGCTGGAGACGGCATTGCGCGACGGCGTGGACGCGGTTCCCGACGCGCACGAGGCGATGCGCGAGTTGTTCCGGGAATTCGAGACGGTCCCCGACTGGGTCCGCCCCGAACTCGTGGAACAGGGCGCGGCGATCTGGCGGCGGTGGGGCACCATGCTCTTCGCGATGGCGGGCGCGGAAACACTCGAGATGTACACCGAGGCCGCCGTCGCCACCCCGCTGTCGCTGGCGGGCGGCTACGCCGGCGACAACGCGCTCAGGAGATTCCTCGAAACGACCCGATTCTGGATCGACGTCTCCGAGCCCGGCGCGATCCTGACACCGGGATCGGCGGGCCGGGCCACCGCCCTCGAAGTCCGGATCATGCACGTCTCGGTGCGTAAACGCGTTGCCCGACACCGGGAATGGGACCCGCGGCGCTGGGGACTTCCCATCAGCCAGAGCTATATGCTGCTCACCCTGCTGGCGGGAAGCATCACACCCGCGCTGGGTTTGTGGCCGCTCGGACATTTCACCAGCCCCGGCGAGATGCGCGCGCTGCTGCATTTCCAACGCTATATGGGACATCTGCTCGGCGTGCGCGTCGACTGGTATCCCGAGACCATCGGCGACGCCCTGCGCATTCTCGCGATGGTCATGATCTCGCGCGCCCACGACGCCGGTGAGCAGGGCCGCGAATTGATCGAATCCTATCCGGCCGCCTTCGCGCCGCGCCCCGACCAGCGCGGCCTGCGCCGACTGCGCCAGGCGTACAACTACCGGCTGCATTCGGCCTACACCGCGCTGTACATGTCGCCGATCACCCGCCGCCGATACGACCTGCCCAGCGCGTTCCCCTGGATTCTGTGGCCACTGGCTCGCACCCCGTTCGTCGCCGTCGCCGAGATCGCCCGTCGCACGGTGCCGGGTCTGGACCGCCTGCACGAGCGCGTCACCCGGGCGCACCGCGAGAACTGGTACCGCTCGCAGATGCGCGGGCGCCGTGCGCAATTCGACGCGACCGGTGCGCTGCGCCGCTGAGTCTCCCGCGCCCGCTGTCGTACCGCGCGGGGTCACCGATGAATTTCCGGTCCGGTACCGGTCCATATCCGCATGGGCACCGTACTGCCGCACCCGATCACCATTCGCGACCTACCGATCCCCACGACCGTGCTCGGTGCGGCCGCCGCCCTCGAATTGACGGCCCACGCCTGGGATCTCGGTCGATCCACCGGCCGACCGACCCCCATCCCCGACCGCTTGGCCCACGAACTACTGCCCGTCGCACACCAATTGGTTCCGATCATCGGCCGATCCCCCCTGTTCGCTCCCCCGCTCCGAAACAGCGCGGCGACCGCAGGCGACCGACTCCTGTCCCACCTCGGCCGCACCTCACGGCCCGACACCGCGTAATCACGCGTCGACTCGGAGGTACCGCTGTCGTGCGGTCGCCACCGGTCACGAGGAAATCCGCCGCTCCCACACAGCGCGACAACGCCTGATACCAATTCATCGCCGAAGTCACACCGCGCGGCGAACTATTTTCCGCCCGTGTGTATTTCGATCCCACCCTCGACTTCACGATCTCGCCGCCCGCCCCGCGGATCCGGGCCCTTCTCCGACGACGGCACGCCGGGGAACCAGCGGTACATGGTCGCCGCACCCAGCACCGACGTCACCGCGAGCGCGACCGCCGATCCCGCGAGCACCGTCACCACGCTGATGGCCCCGACCGCGATCGGGCCGACGAAGGCCCCCGCGTCGTGGGTGAGCCGCCACGCCCCGAGGAATTCCGCACGCCGCGCCTCCGGGGCGACATCCGCGCCCACGGTCATGATCAGCCCGTTGCTCAGACCGTTGGCGACACCCAGGATGAACGCCGACACTCCGATCGTGACAGCCGACGAGGTCAGCGGCAGACAGGCGTAGCCGAGCGCGAACAGCGCCATGGCGGGAACACCGGTCGCCCGTCGTCCGTAGCGATCCAGCCAAATACCGGCCGGATACGACATGAGGACATCGACCGCGCCCGCGACACCGAAGATCAGGCTGATGGTCGCCGCGTTCACCCCGATATGCGCCGCCCACAGCGGCAACAGAGCGAGCCTCGCCGCACGCGCCGCGCCGACGAGCAGCGCCGAGGAGCCCAAGGTGGCGAGAACACGGCGGTTCTCGACGATCACCGCGCGCAACGGCTGGGCGCTGCCGTCGAAATGGTCGCCGTCCGCCGACGGGATCGCCACCATGGCGGCCGCCGAGATCGCGGTCGCCACGAGTTGCAGCCACAGGGCCCCGTTCGGCCCGAAGAAATGCACCGGAACCGCGCCGAGGAACGGTCCGCAGAACAACCCGAACCGCGAGGAAGCGGCCAGCAGCGACATCGCCCTGCCGCGATCGGCCGGCGCGACGACGGTCACCAGATACGACTGGCGCGCCAGCCCCCACACCGCACCGGACGCGCCGACGAGCAGCATGCCCACCGCGAGTACCCCGACATTCGGCGCGCACAGCGCCGCGGCCACCCCGACCATGCCGACACCCGACCCGACCGCGATGGCGCCGCGCTCACCGATCCGCGCAACGATCCCGCCCGCGGGCAGATCGGCGAGCACCATGCCGAGCCCGGTGAGCGCGACGATCACACCGGCCTGGCCCGCCGAGGCGCCGAGATCGACGGCCCGCAGCACATACATCGGTCCCGCCGCGCCGTAGCCGACGCTGTAGATCGCCATCGGCACGAACATCGTCCACGCCAGCCGACGCAGCGCGACCGAGGTGTCTGCGGATATCGATCCGCCGGTCACCGGCCCGCCGTCGCGACGTCGAGCCGGTCCGACCGCACCGGGTGTCCGGCGCCGGTACAGCAGCTCGCGGCGCTCACCCGGCCAGTGCCGGGCGGCGCGCGTAGCGGCTCTCGGGCCTGGTCAGGCCGAAATGATCGCGCAGCGTGGTGCCGGTGTACTCGGTCCGGAAGATGCCGCGTTCCTGCAGAATCGGCACGACGGTCCGCGCGAACACCTCGAGACCGCCCGGGTAGTACGGCGGCATCACATTGAAACCGTCGGCCGCGCCGTTGCGGAACCATTCCTCGATGGTATCGGCCACCTGCTCGGGAGTTCCGGCGAAGACGCGGTGCCCGCGTGCACCGGCGAGGCGGTGCAGCAGCCCGCGAACCGTCGGCCGTTCCCGCTCCACGATGCCCGCGACGACCTGCAAACGGCTGCGACTGTTGTCGGTGACATCCCCCGCGTCGCTGAACAATTCGAGGGGAACCGGCCCGTCCAGCGGCAGATGACGCAGACTCGTGCCCGCGATGGACTCCAACTGCTTGAGGCCGTAGTCGGGAACGGTGAGTTCGTTGAACTCGCGCTCCAGTTTCTTGGCCTCGGCCTCGGTGTCGGCGATGAACGGGCTGATGCCCGGCAGGATCTTGATCTGATCGGGATCGCGGCCGAACGCCCGGGCCTGAGCCTTGATATCGGAGTAGAAGGCCTGTGCGTCCACCAGCCGCTGGTGGGCGGTGAAGATGGCCTCGGCGTATTTGCCCGCGAAAGCGCGGCCGTCGTTGGACGCGCCCGCCTGCACGAGCACCGGATGCCCCTGCGGGGTGCGGGGAGCGTTGAAAGGCCCACGCACCTTGAGGTGTTCGCCGACGAAGTCGATCTGATGGATCTTCTCCGGATCGGCGTAGATACCCGCTTCCTTGTCGAGCAGGATCGCGTCGTCTTCCCAGCTGTCCCACAGCGAGACCACCGCGTCGACGAATTCCCTTGCCCGCGCGTAACGGTCGGCATGATCGGGATGCGCGTCCAGGCCGAAATTCGCCGCGGCGAGATCGGTGCCGGTGGTGACGATATTCCAGCCCGCGCGACCACCGGAGATGTGATCGAGGGTGGAGAACAGACGAGCCAGGTTGTAGGGCTCGTAGTAGGTGGTCGACGCCGTCGCGATCAGACCCAGATGCGTGGTGGCCGTGGCGATCGCGGTGAGCAGCGTGATGGGCTCCAGTCCGGATACCGCGTTGTGCTTCACATCGGCGCGCAACGCCGGTCCGTCGGCGAAGAAGACCGCATCCAGCTTGGCCGCTTCGGCGGTCCGGCCGATCTCCTGGTAATAACTGACGTCGTAGATCCGCTCCGGCCTGCTCTGCGGATGCCGCCACGCGGCTTCGTGATGTCCGGACGGGTAGATGAAGGCGTTGAGGCTGAGCTGACGTGGCTCGGTCATGAAGGCTGTTTCGCTTCCTCGCGAGTATTCGACGGGATCCCTTCGGCACCGACACCGAGGCCGGCCAGCAGGATCTCGCGCAAACGAATGAATTCCGGATCACCGTGGCGGCGTGGACGGCCCAGCTCGACGCGCTGATCGAGCACGATCTGCCCCTCGTCGAGGACCAGCACTCGGTCGGCGAGCAGCACCGCCTCGTCCACATCGTGGGTGACCAGCAGGACCGCGGGCTTGTGCTTGGCGCACAACTCCTGTAGCAGTACATGCATCTTGATCCGGGTGAGCGCGTCGAGCGCGCCGAAAGGCTCGTCGGCCAGCAGCAATTCCGGTTCCCTGACCAGGGAACGGGCCAGCGCCACGCGCTGCTGCTCACCACCGGACAGTTCCTTGGGCCAGGCCCGTTCGCGCCCGGCGAGACCGACTTCGGCCAACGCCGTGCGCCCGCGTCCCGCGGCGTCGGAGCCGCCGAGACCGAGTGTCACATTGTCCAGCACCCGCAACCACGGCAGCAGTCGCGAATCCTGGAACACCACGGCGCGTTCCGACGGCACGGTCAGATCGCCCGAACCCGGTACGTCGTAGTCGAGTTCGGCCAGCGCGCGCAACAGCGTGCTCTTACCCGAACCGCTGCGCCCGAGCAGCGCGACGAATTCACCGCGCGCGATATCGATATCGATCCCGCGCAACACCACGCGTTCGCCGAAACCACGATTGAGGTTGCGCAACCGGACGATGGCGGATTTGTTCAGTCTCCCAAGGTCTGTCGCCATGACAGCGCCCTCCTCTCGGTCGCGCGCACGGCGATATCACCGAGCAGGCCGAGCAGGCCGTAGATCACCAGGCCGACGACGATGACGTCGATCTGGCCGTAGGTGCGGGCCTGCGTCATCAGGTAGCCGATACCGCTGGTGGCGTTGACCTGTTCCACCACGACCAGCGCCAGCCACGCGATGGTGACGGCGAGGCGAAGTCCGGTGAAGAACCCCGGCAGCGAGCCCGGCAGCGCCACCTTGCGGATGAAACCCCAGCGAGAAAGCCCCACGGTCTGAGCCAATTCCACATAGCGGGCATCGACACTGCGCAGATGCGCGTGGGTATTGATATAGATCGGAATCGCGACACTGGTGGTGATGACGATGAGCTTCATCTCCTCGCCGATGCCGAACCACACGATGAACAATGGAATCAGCGCCAGCGTCGGAATCGACCGCTTGATCTGGATCGGGCCGTCCACCACCGCCTCACCGACTCGGCTCAGACCCGCGACGAGCGCGAGCACCAGCCCGACCAGCACACCGATGCCGAGACCCCAGCCCGCCCGCTGCACCGAGGTGAGCAGATTCGATTGCAGCCTGCCGTCCGCGATCAGGTCGCCCGCGGTCTGGGCCACCGTCCACGGTGCGGGCAAGGTCTCCGGATCCAATGATCCGGTCGCCGAGCCGATCACCCAGGCCGCGATCAGCAGCACCGGGCCGATCGCGATTCCCCCGGGGATCGCCCGCCCCGGGCCCAGCCTCGGACGCGCGGGCCTGCGCTGGGCGAGCACCTTCGTCGACGCGGCCCTGTCCGCGCGTTGCAGCCTCCCGAATACGCCTGCGTCGGCGGTCCTGATAGCCATATCAGTTCTTCTCTCGCACGAATGTGGCTCCCGCCGCGGGCACGGTCTCGGAGATGACCGCTTCGAAGCGCAGATCGAAGCCGTTGGACGCCTTCACCTTCTTCGGCGACTGACCCGCCGCGTCGATCACATCGATGGTCGACTGCTGCTGGTCGACCAGCGCCTGGTCCAGATGCGGGAACGTGTAGGTGCCCAGCGAATCGATGATCCGCTTCGCGTCCTCGGGACCGACCTTCTGGTTGTCCACGTAGTACTTCTGCGCCCACTCCTCCGGATGGGTGTTCACCCACTGATAGGCCCGCACATAGGCGCCGACGAGCGCGCGCGTCGCGGCCGCCTTGGCCGGATCCTGCACCACCGCGCGCCGGGCGTACAGGTAGGCCAGACCGCTGTAGATACCGGTCGTCTCCGAATCCGGAATCAAGGACGCGCCCTGGGTACGAAGGAACCGGGTCACGTTCGGCTCGATGAGCGGCGCGACGTCGACCTGTCCGGTCCGCACCGCGTCGGGGAATTCGGCCAACTGCAATCGGACGAGCTGCACGTCATCGGGTTTCAGATTCGCTTTGTTCAACGCGCGCAGTACAGCGGCCTGCTGAGCGGTGCCCTCGGCGTAGGCGATCTTCTTTCCCTTCAGATCCACTAGGCGGGTGATCGAACGCCCCGGCGCCACCGCGAGTTTCATCGCGCTCGGCGCGGTCTGGTACGCCGCGATGATCGGCACGTCCTGACCGGCGATCAACGCGTGGATCGGGGGAACGTCACCGACCGGCGCCACATCCGCCGCCTCGGCACGGAACGCCTCGAGGATCGCGGGCCCGCCGACGAAATTGGCGAACTGCACCTTGAACGGCAGCTTGTCCAACTCGCCCGAAATTCGCAGCGCACTCTGCAAGCGCTCGGACTGATCAGCGATGGTCAGGGTGGTACCGGCGGGGATCTCGGTGGGCAGCGGAGCATCAGCATTGGTGGTACCGACCGGTTCGTCATTACTCGCGCACCCGGTCAGACCAAAGCTCGCAACAGTAGCCACGGCGAGCAACGCGGCGATCGTGCGGCCACGAAGGCCGGGGAACATCGTACTTGGTCGATACATGCCGGTGATTCAAACAAGTTGCCACGCCCCTGCATACGGTTTGGTTTGCCCTGATTCGAACTCCGAACCCGGCGGTTCGACGTCGACGAACCGCAGCGCACCGATTTCGGCATCCCCCGGATTCGCGGTGCCCGAGGTCGCCGACATCATCGGTACCGCGTTGGCCGGTGGCTCCGATACCGAGACCCTGCGCGGGCTACTCGCCACCTCGCAACTCTGCACGGTGCTCGCCCAGCACTCGGCGCTCAGTTCTCGCCACTCCAGTTCGATCGGCGCTCACCGCTCGATGCTCCAGGAGGCGGTCGTGACCTGGGCCGAGCCGCGAACCTTCGCGTACAGCGGATCACCGACGAACGTGCCCGGCTCGTTGGTCCCGCACGCGACCACGACGGCGACATCGGCGCAGCCGGGATCGGCCCGCGCCTGCGCCGACCAGAACACGGGCAGAGTCCAGTGCTGGGCCCACGCGTCACGGTCGATCGGGAGGTCAGTGGCACCGGCAGCAGCAGCGTCGGCGGTGTCGGTGTCGGTGTCGGTGTCGGGGCTCAGGGCTCAGGGCTCAGGGCTCAGGGCTCAGGGCTCAGGGCTCAGGGCTCAGGGCTCAGGGC